>JAZSKM010000015.1:0-13676 GCA_045534835.1 Eubacteriales bacterium
CCACGAGATCCAAACGCTAGCGCGTTTGCCCTGCGGGTTTCGACTCCGCTTCGCTTCGCTCAAGATGACAGCGTGGGGCGAAACCGCCGTAGGCGGAATCTCGTGGTGGTGCGGTACGATAGTCCCTATGACCAACTCCCCTATCGGGTGGATTTTTTATTTTACTCTGTTATACTTCCGTCGGCCAGAACGGTTGATGCAGATATATAATCAAGCTCTTTGATTTTTACATCAAGCGCATTGCCTGTAAGGGGTGAAGTAACGCCGTCGGCTACATTGAAAGGAATTATTTTAGCGGTTATGTCGCCGTTTTCTGTTATTGTGATTTTTGCAAGGCCGCCTTCGCCCGAAAGCTCGCCAAGCCCGTAAAAGATAGGCTTTCCTTTATAGTACTCTGCCGTCTGGAGCGTGTACGAGTGCGCGCCGACAACGATATCAGCACCTGCATCAATAAGCGCGCGTGCGCCGTCAAGCTGCTCCTGCTCAAGCCAGATAGTGTTTTCGACTCCCCAGTGGGCATATGCTACAACATAGTCGGCATTTTTTGCCGCCTCGCGTATAATTTCAAGATAGTTTTCAAGGTCGTACATCTTGACTACGCCGCTATTCTCGCCGACCGCCTCGGGAGTTCTTTGGTGCTTCTCGGAGCGCATCGCCGCAGTAAACGCGATACGCTTTCCGCCAATTTCTATGTAATAGGGCTTCTTTGCGCGCTCCTCGTCGAGTCCTGCGCCTACATATGCGATTTTTTGCCCGTCAAGGGCGCTTATGGTGTCGATCAAGCCCTCCTCACCAAAGTCGAGCGAATGGTTGTTTGCAAGAGAAACAATGTCTGTGCCAAGCTCGCTTAGCAGTGCAGCATTTTCGGGTGCGGTTTTGAACACATAGGCTTTTTGCATAGAGCCAGTGCTGTCGGTCAGCGCAAAGATGTTGCCGTGCATAAACAGGTCAGCCGACTGCATTTCACTAAGCAGTGCGTTGTCGATGCAAGCGGAGGCGCTGCCCGTACCGCCCAAATTACCGTAATCTTCATCGAGATTTACATCGCCGCCGAAAAGCAGGACGATATCGCCGCTTTTGGGTGTCGGGGTTTCGGTAGTGACTGCGGCTTCAGTTGTTACTGCGATTTCGATAGTTTCGGTAGCAACTGCCGTCTCGGCTGTAACGGGTATGTCCGTGGTTTCGGGAGCAAAGGTTGTTTGCGGCGCAAACGTGGTTGACTCACTCGAAACAGTGGAAATAATATTCGATTGTGCAAGGACATCTTTTTTCACCTTTCTGGAGCGGCTCTCATCGCCTGAAAGAGTCCATATGATTATGAAACATACGGCAAGAGAAAAAAGAATTATTTTTGGGAAAACGCTTTTCATTATTGATGCCTTTCAAAAGGGTAATATCGGTTTAAATAGCAATGATGCCCATCATTGTACCTCGTTTTTCTCCCATCCTCCTATGAGAATAGAAAAGTTCGGGATTCGCATAGGTACATTCTTTGGCAATGTCAATGTTGCGCTCAGGAATGCCTGCACGCATAAGCAGGGTTTTGTTAACTTCTCCAAGTCCGCAGAGGAACCTTCCGCTGTTTTCGGATGGGCGCAGATGCGCAAACGTGAGGTTTTTCTCGCCTACGGCACTAAGCACCGCCTTTGCAACCTCTTCGCCGACCTCATAGTTAGCCATTGAAATGTGAGGCCCGATACACACGTGTATGTCCACCGCCGATGCGCCGAGAAAGCACATCTTTTTAACGGTTGCGCCTACAATATCGCCTACCGTACCGCGCCAGCCTGCGTGAACTGCGGCAATTACTCCCGCGCCGCTGTCTGCAAGCAGGATAGGCACACAGTCGGCAACTCGGACACCGAGTGCAACACCGTGCGAGTTTGTCACAAGCGCATCCCCCTCAAAGGTAGCAGGGGAGTACAGTGCGTGTCCGCAGTGGCTCCGGTCAACCTCGATTACATTTGTCGAGTGTATCTGAGGCATAATGACAAGCTCTTTTGCATCTATGTCTACCGCTTCACAGAAGCGTTCAATATTCTTTTGTACTATAATGTCCTTGTCGCCGCGGAAAAATCCAAGGTTCAGTGACTTTGTATGCTCCAGCTTTGATATGCCGCCGAGCCTTGTTGAAAAGCCGTGGCGGACAGGATACATACCCTCGGAGTAAAAGTATGTTACTCCGTTATAGTCTGTGCGTTTTTGCATAGGGGAAATTCTCCTTATAGAGAAAATAATTTTACGGTTTTAATAGCGCTTCCGTCCTTGAAGTCGCGTACCTCGCCGAGCGCGTAAAAGCCGCTCTTGTCGTATAATCTGAGGAGTGTACCTTTTTCAAAGGAAGTGCCTATCTTCTTTTGATATATTTCACAGCCGTTACGCGAAAGGCGTGAGAAAAAGTCGCTGAGTTTAACCTTTTCAAGGTCTGAAAACGCATTTTCAAGCGGCAAAAGAAGCGCGGTTCTTTCCTCTATGGAAAGCGACTCAAGCTCTTCTAATGTATGGCAGTTTTCAAGGGTAAAGTTGCCGCTTGCGGTACGGCGCAGCGACGACATAACCGCGCCGCAGCCCAAAGCATCTCCAATGTCGGTTATAACCGTACGTACATATGTACCTTTTGAAACGGCAAGCGACATCGAATATTCATTCTCCGAGAGCGCTTTTGTCTCGGCGGAATATACTGTTATCGGACGCGCCGCGACCTCTACAGTTTCGCCCGCTCTTGCATAGTCGAGCAGCTTTTTGCCATTTATCTTTACTGCCGAGGTCATCGGCGGCTTTTGCATACTCTCGCCTATCATATTCCGGACTGCACGGATAACCTCTGCCTCACTTGGCAGAGGTTTATTCGTATCAGTAACATTTCCGTCTGTATCTCCCGTATCGCTCACTCTGCCGAGAATAAAGGTAGCCTTGTACCGTTTATCGTGAGCGGTGAGGTATTCGCTTGCCTTTACGGCTCTGCCCACAAGTACGGGGAGAACGCCGGTAGCAAGCGGGTCAAGCGTGCCAGTGTGGCCTACCTGCCGCGTACCGAAAAGTCCTCGCAGCTTACTGACAACATCGTGGGATGTCCAGCCGCTCGGCTTGTCAACGACAAGCACGCCGCTTCTTTCGGTGTTACTCTGCATCTTCCTCGGTCTTTACAACTGCGATTTTAAGCTCTTCGAGAGCCTTTTCGTCAGCGAGGCCGGGAGCCTTGGTCATAAGCTCGGATGCGTTCTGAACCTTCGGGAAAGCGATTACATCGCGGATATCCTCGAGTCCGAGTGCGAGGGTAACAAGGCGGTCAAGACCGAACGCCATACCGCCGTGAGGAGGTACGCCGTATTTGAACGCGTCAATAAGGTAGCCGAACTTTTCCTGAACCTCGTCGTCCTCAAGAGAGAGCGCCTTGAACATACGGCTCTGGATCTCGGGGTCGTGAATACGGATAGAACCGCCGCCAAGCTCGGTGCCGTTAAGCACGATATCATATGCGATAGCGCGGCAGTTGCCTCTGTCATTTTCGAGCTTGTCGAGGTCATCGGGATTTGGCATAGTAAAGGGGTGGTGCTTAGCGCAGTAGCGATCCTCTTCTTCGGAGTACTCAAACAGCGGGAAGTCTGTTACCCACATAAACTTGAAGTCAAAGGGATTAAGAAGACCAAGCTTCTTAGCGCAGTGAACACGGAGTGCGCCGAGAGTGTCAAATACAACACTGTCCTTGTCAGCGCATACGAGGATAAGGTCGCCCTCCGAAAGCTCCATACGCTCTGCAATTGCAGCATTTTCCTCAGGGGAGAGGAACTTTGCAAATGAGGAGGAGATTTCGCCGCCTGCGTTCTTTGTCCACGCAAGTCCCTTTGCACGGTAGGATTTTGCGAACTCTGCAAGAGCATCTATTTCCTTACGGGAGAATGCTGCGCCGCCCTTTACATTGATAGCACGTACCGAGCCACCGTTTGCTATTGCGCCTGCAAACACCTTGAACTCGGTGTTTGCTACGATGTCGGAGAGGTTTTTAAGCTCAAAGCCGAAGCGAAGGTCGGGTTTGTCCGAGCCGAAGCGCTCCATAGCTTCCTTATACTCCATACGGAGGAAAGGAGTTTCAAGCTCGATGCCGTGGAACTCTTTCCAGAGGCGCTTAAGGAAGCCCTCGGTAACATTTATAACGTCGTCCTGCTTAACAAAGGACATTTCAACGTCGATCTGGGTGAACTCAGGCTGACGGTCAGCGCGCAGGTCCTCATCGCGGAAGCAGCGTGCTATCTGGAAGTAGCGGTCGAAGCCGGATACCATAAGAAGCTGCTTGTAAAGCTGAGGGGACTGGGGAAGCGCGTAGAATCTGCCGGGGTGTACGCGGCTGGGAACGAGATAGTCGCGCGCGCCTTCGGGAGAGGGCTTGATAAGATTGGGAGTTTCGATGTCGATAAAGCCGTTTTCTGCGTAGTAGTCGCGTGCGATTTTTGTAATCTTTGAGCGCGCGAGGATATTATTTTGAATATCGGGACGGCGCAGGTCGAGATAACGGTATGTCATACGCAGTTCGGGACGAACATTGCTGTTTTCCTCGATTGCGAAAGGAGGAGTCTGAGCAGCAGAAAGAATACGCAGTTCCTTGACATAAACTTCTATTTCACCGGTGGGGAGATTTTTGTTTACTGCGCCCTCGCCGCGTGCGCGTACTACGCCCTTTGCGAGAAGAACAAACTCACTTCTTACCGTAAAGGCGGTGTCAAAAACTTCGCGGTCGGTCTGCTCGTCAAACGCGAGCTGGAGAATACCGCTGCGGTCACGCAGGTCGATAAAGATGAGCGCGCCGAGGTCTCTCTGGCGCTGTGCCCAACCCATAACGCAAACTTCTTTTCCTATGTCCTTTGCCGAAAACTCGCCGCAACGCGCACTGCGGTTGTCGTCCTTGTTCAAAAGCTGTGCCATATTTATATCTCCTTAGTTTTGATTATCTGCAGTTTTTGCAAGTCTTTTTTCAATTATTTCAAATGCTTTTTCGTAGAGTGTCTTTCGGTTGTAGTATTCAAGTGAAAGCCGCTCATTATCGCCGCAAATCCACTTCGCAATAAGCATATCTATGTCTCCGTAGTCGAACAGGCTTGACAGGTCAACGGTGACATTCTCTTTGATGATTTTGAGTATCTCTTTGTCCTTTTTCTCGAACATTTCGTAATATGAGGGATGCGTGTATCCGTCTGACAAAAAGGCGAGTCTGTAGAGAAGATAGGATACCGTGTCTATCTCGCTGTGTCCTTGCGGAAGCGCTACAAGCGAGGTCTTTCCTATATCCGCGTAGCATCGGTAGGAGTCCTCGGCGCTTCTTTTCGGGAGAGGGAGGATTCTCACATTTATTCCCTCGCCGAGAAGTCGCGTGACCTCGCCGAGTGTCATTACTGCAAAGGCGGCGGTGCCGTCTTTTATACTGCTTGTACCGTCATACCTCTCGGCAAACGGCTGTACTGCACCAAGTGCATCTTTCAGCGAGCCAAGCGGGAATATTTCGGTATTTTCCTTGGCGCTTGCAAAGGAGCCGCCAAGCGAAGCGTAAAGTGCAAAGCTGTCGCTTTTGTCTATCTCTATAGCCTTTTCGTATGCAAGGAGCATATCAAGGGTAAGTGTACCGTCTTTCGCGGCGCTCACAAGCGCTTCGCTGTCGCAAAGGGACGGATTGTACGCAAGTACATAGGTTTGC
Source organism: Eubacteriales bacterium (assembly GCA_045534835.1). Classification (GTDB taxonomy): domain Bacteria; phylum Bacillota; class Clostridia; order Oscillospirales; family CAG-272; genus UMGS902. The sequence goes on from JAZSKM010000015.1 coordinate 5,687, forward strand.
TTATATGTATCGGTCAGGCTTGATGAGAGCAGGTAGTTTTTGCCAAAAAGCGTGAGCGAGTCCGTTATCACCGCATCAAACCAATTCTTGGAGGTGTCTATATAGTTATTGTCCGAGATGTCGTCAAGCAGGTCTGCGGAAAGCAGTCTTGCAAGCTCTTTGCCGCTTGCGGCGAGGATATCGTAGGTGTACGTACCCGAAAGAATGTCGTTCTTTGTGGCAAAGTATATTGCCGGTACTGACGAGGCGCCGACTATTGCTCCGCTTTCAAGCGCGAGCTGTAAATTGCGCTTTTGCACGTTTTTCGGTGAGCTTTCGCTCTCTGCGAAATATATTGACGTATCCGTTTCTGAAAGGACAGAGAGGATAAAACCGTCTGTTTCGGGCGCAGTTATCGCATCGGGAACCGCGACAGACAGGCTGTTGCGAGCCTCTATGTGCTCTGCGACCTCGGTCTGCCTGCCGAAGAAAACGCTTGACAGTATTATTGCCGCAATCACGAGCAAGACTGCCGTGATTGCCGAAATTATGGCAAATCGCTTTGTAATAGTTACACCTCCAATTTTCAAGTGAAGAGTGAAAAGTGAAGAGTGAAGAGGTCAGGAGGTTTTTCGCTTCGTGAAAAACTTCATATTTTCACTCGTTTTACTCTTTTTGAGAGCAGGCAGATTGCTTCATAGGGGATTGTGCCTGCAGCGGCACAAAGCCTCTTTAGGTTTTCGCCGCTTTCATCGAAAATATATACCCAGTCGCCTGCTTTGGCAGGAGTGCACGAAACATCAACCATACACTGGTCCATACAAACTCTGCCGAGCAGCCGAGCCGCCTTGTCGCCTACCATAACGGTGCCTCCGTTTTTGTACGCGCGAAGAAAGCCGTCTGCATAGCCGATGGGGATAGTGGCAACGGTCATCTCTCTGTCAGCACAGAATTCCGCGCCGTAGCTTACGCAGTCACCCGCGTGCAGCTTGTGGATATGTGCAATGCGGCTTTTCAGCCTCATAACAGGGCGAAGTCCCGAGTCGCACGCCTCGCTTGACGGGGAAATACCGTACAGAACTATGCCAAGGCGCACGAAGCTCTGGTACATATCCGGAAAGCGGAGCGCACCTGCACTGTTGCATATATGCTTTGTCGGAAAGACCACGCCGTTTTCCTCACAACGTGTTACAACTGCACTGTAACGCTTGAACTGTGCGCGCGATTTTTCCTCGTCGCCCTCGTCTGCGCAGGCGAGATGTGAGAAAACGCCGTCGATGCGGATGCCGCTAAGAGAAGCCACCTCGCATATCTCCAAAACCGTCTTCTCCGCCGCCTCTGCGTGGGTATCAAAGCCGAGACGGTTCATACCGCTGTCAAGCTTTAAGTGGCAGCGTATCACGTCCTCACTTTCAAGCACACCCGTTTCCTTGAGGGCGCACAGCTCCTTTGAAAGATCCCTTGCGTATTCGAGCGAGTAGACCGCCTGAGTAATTTTGTGCCTTGCAAGCAGCTTTACATTGTCGCTTTCGGCAGGAGTATAGCCGAGTATCAGTATGCTTTTTGCAACGCAGTTTTCGGCATCGAGAATGCCGTATATCTGCTCCGCCTCTTCGATGCTCGAAACTGCAAAGTGGCGCGCGCCTGCTTCAAACAGTGCAGGAACGCACAGAGCGGCGCTGTGACCGTATGCATCCGCTTTTACAACGCACATAGGCTCAGTACTTTCTGACACGGCATTGATTTTGCTTTGCAGATATGTAAAATTATGCCTTAGCGCGTCAATATCTATTTCTGCAAGGTTTTTTTCGTTCACTCGGCGTCACTCCTTCCGACTGTAGTTTATAATTTCCATTTTGCAGTCCTCTCCGAGGATGCTACCGAAAATCTCTTTCGGTGAGCCATCCTGCATAAGGACAGTAATGCCGTTTTCGGCACAAACGTATGTATTTTCTCCGCTTTTTTCGGCTTCGCACTTTGCAAGAAGCATAAACGGTGAGAATATTCCGTCCGACACCGAGGAAAACGACAGCCCGTCATAGCTGACAGTCACATCCCCGTTTTCCCTCACGGCGACAACGCCTTCAAGCGTTTCGGGCGAGAGAAAGGTCAGCGTTTCGCACCCGTTATCCTTTGTGTACACGGCGGTAAACTCTTTTTCAAGCCGCGTGTAGCAGACGGTTGCTTCGAAATTCCCGTCAAAAAAGGTTTCGCTTTCTCTTTTGCAAGAGGAAAACGCAAAAAGCAGGAGAAAAATTGCGATAAATTTTATAAAGTTTTTCACGGACATCACCTCTTTAAAAAGATATGTCCGCGTAGCAGAGTTATTCCTCGGGCAGGTTGTCCGCGAGGGTAACGATTGAGGGGGACTGATGGCGGAGATTTGCAACAAGTCGTTTTGTCGCATCAAAGAGTGCCGCGCAATTTGTACCGTCGTTATCGAAGATGAGCATATATCCGTTTTCACTGCCGCTTTCCGAGCGGAAGTCGTAAATCTTCAGTCCGCGAAGCTCGGCTTCACTGACCGGAGCTATGCGTTTTGCCGACTTTTTGATGTCGACGGACAGCTTTTCTTTGCGGTATTGCTTTGAATAAACCGCGGCGAAGTCAAGCTCTGAGGCGGTCTGCGTATATTCGTATTCTATAGAGAGAAAGCGTGAGAAATACCAGATAAGCACGCCGATAAGCACAAGCACGATAAGACCTATGCTCATACCGAAAAGCGGCACTACAACAGTAAAAGCGGCGACCAGAAGTATCACTGCCGCAATTGAAAAAAGGATTATTTTAGCAAGGTAAGCACCGCTCTTCTTTTTTTCGACCGCGTATTCGCAGAAATCATACTCGTACATCTCGTCAAACCTCCATAAATATTCAGTTTAGTATAACATATTCGAAAGTCAATTTCAATATTTTTGCTTATACTTATTGAAATATATTATAATTTAGTGTAATATTATGTATATAATTTTTATCAGGAGAACAACAATGAAGGCAGTAATTACGGTAATAGGCAAGGATCAGGTGGGCATTATCGCGACCGTTAGCGCAAAGTGTGCAGAGTACGGCGCAAATATCACAGATATCACCCAAAGCGTTCTTGACGAATATTTTGCAATGATTATGATAGCGGAGATAGGCGGACTTGCGAGTGATTTTGCGGCATTTTCAGATGCGCTTGCGGCACTCGGCAATGAAAGCGGTCTTGAAATCCGTTGTATGCACGAAGACATCTTCAACACAATGCACAAGATATAAAATTTCGGGGAAATTTTATATCTCTCGGCTTTGCCTTTTGCGGCTGAACGCCGCAAATTTTAAGAAAACCGGCAAATCCGGCAAACATCAATGACAAAGGAAGCAAAAAATGATAAATACTAAGGACATCTTAGAAACAATACATATGATACGCGAGGAAAACCTCGATGTGCGTACTGTCACTATGGGTATTTCGCTTTACGACTGCGTGAGCGATGACATAAACCGCCTGTGTGACAATATTTACGACAAGCTTATGCGGAGCGCGAAAAACCTTGTTTCCACCGCGGAGGATATAGAAAAGCTCTACGGTATTCCGATAGTGAACAAGCGCGTTTCGGTAACTCCTATTTCGCAGATAGGCGGCAGGGCTACAAGCGATGACTATATCAAAATCGCAAAAACGCTCGACAGAGCGGCAAGCGACCTCGGTATAAACTTTATCGGCGGCTTTTCCGCACTTGTGCAAAAGGGAATGACCGTAGGTGCAAATGCGCTTATTGATGCTATCCCCGATGCGCTTGCAGAAACTAATATGGTATGCTCGTCTGTAAATGTCGGCTCCACTAAGGCAGGCATTAATATGGATGCCGTTGCGCGTATGGGCAGAACGGTAAAGGCGGCGGCAGAGAAGACCGCCGACCGAGATGCTATCGGCTGTGCAAAATTCGTTGTATTCTGCAACGCGGTTGACGACAATCCGTTTATGGCGGGCGCATTCCACGGTGTGGGTGAAAGCGACTGCGTAATCAACGTAGGCGTAAGCGGCCCCGGCGTTGTGGAAAAGGCTATCCGCCGCGCAGGCGACTGCGACTTTTCGACTCTTGCAGATGTTATAAAGAAGACGGCGTTTAAGATTACGCGTGTCGGTCAGCTCGTTGCATACGAGGCTTCAAAGCGACTTCAGGTGCCCTACGGTATAGTTGACCTCTCGCTCGCTCCCACTCCTGCTATCGGCGACAGCGTTGCCTGCATACTTGAGGCTATGGGACTCGAAACTTGCGGCGGATGCGGTACTACAGCGGCACTCGCTATGCTTAACGATGCGGTTAAAAAGGGCGGCGTTATGGCATCCAGCCACGTCGGCGGACTTTCGGGCGCGTTTATCCCCGTCAGCGAGAATGCAGGTATGATAGCCGCAGCTGAAAGCGGAATACTCACCCTTGAAAAGCTTGAGGCTATGACCGCCGTCTGCTCGGTGGGACTTGATATGATATGCATCCCCGGCGACACCTCGGCTGAAACGATAAGCGGAATTATTGCTGATGAAATCGCAATTGGTATGGTAAATAACAAGACTACCGCAGTGCGTGTAATTCCCGCACCGGGCAAGAACATCGGCGACAAGGTGGAGTTCGGCGGACTTCTCGGCTATGCTCCCGTTATGAAGGTTTCGCCTGTTTCCTGTGCAAAGTTTATTGCCCGTGGCGGACGTATTCCTGCACCTATTCATTCGCTCAAAAACTAAAGAAAAAACCTGCCTTTTGCAGGTTGTCCGTAAGGAAAAATAAGCAAAAGCCGTTCTTGCTAAACTGCGAGAACGGCTTTTTGCCGCTGTGAGCACCACCACAAGATCCCGCCTACGGCGGTTTTGCCCCAATGTCATCTTGAGCGTAGCCGCAGGCGAAGTCGAAACCCGTAGGGCAAACGCGATAGCGTTTGGATCTTATGGGGCAAAACTTCGACTGGCGCTCGGGATGACGGGTGGTGGTGCGATATTAAAATCCCTAATACTAACCCGCAAAAGGCAGAGTTTTTTCTTTGCAATCACGCCGTTTGCCTCCTCGCATATATTGATAGAGACAGGAATATATTTAGGAGGCACGAGTATGAACATTGACAAAAATATTCTCAGTTCCTTTGCTGCTCTTGACGACGGCGCGCTTTTGTCGGCTATAAAAATGATTGCCGCATCAAGCGGAGTGGATATAGGCGATATCAGCTTTGACAAGGCGCAGCTTGATGCGCTCAGAAGCGCGATGCGTACAGCAACAGACGAGGATATTTCAATGATGAAAAATCTTTTTAGCGACTACAAGGGGAACAAATGAGCGAAAATAATATGGACCTTGGCGGCTTTTCGTCACTGCTGCAAAACCCTGAAATTGCGGCAAAGCTGCCGCGCATAATGGAGGCGCTCGCTCCCGTTATGGCGGAGATGAAGGCGGAAAAGGATGGCGATGCCAAGTCTGGCACCGCAAGCGGCGGCGAGGTCAGGAGCGAAGGCGAGGCTGGGGCAACGGCTTCGCCCGACATATCCGCGCTTGCGGCTACTCTTGGCGGCATAGGCAAAAAAAGCGCGCAAGGCTCGCGCCGCGGCGCACTGCTACGGGCGCTTGAGCCGTATCTGTCGGACAACCGAAAAGAGGCTATGGAGTATATTTTAAAGGTGTCATCGCTTATTGATATTCTTTCGGAGGTGATGTAGGCTTGTATGTCAGCGTGCCTAAAAACTACAGCGGAGTAGCGTTTCCTCGCACAGAGCAAAAGCCGCCGCCTCCGCCCGAAAAATGCGAGCAGGAGCCGCCGCAATCTGAGGAAAAGATTTGCGATGTGCCACAGGAAAAGAAAAGTGAAATAGCTCTGCCAAAGCAGTGTGAAAAGTGCTACGGCGAGCAAAAAAATCCGCTGTCATGCCTGCTAAGCGCACTTCGCGGTAAGGGAGAGGGCGGCTTTGACAGTGAGGATTTTATGCTTATTGCGCTTATCGCGCTGCTTGTAGGGCGCGAGGGCAACGAGGATATCCTGCTTATTCTTGCGATGCTGCTGCTGATATAGGGATGCGTGTATAAAAAAGCGATGCCGCCGGCATCGCTTTTTCATTGCTTAATAGTTTTCTTTTCTTACTTCAAAGTAGCTCTGGGGATGAGCGCAAACAGGGCAGACCTGAGGAGCTTTTTTGCCGATTACGAGGTGACCGCAGTTGCGGCATTCCCACATAACCTCTTCGCTCTTTTCAAATACCTGCTGCATCTCAACGTTCTTAAGAAGCGCGCGGTATCTTTCCTCGTGAGTCTTTTCGATGTCGGCTACTTTGCGGAACTTTACAGCCAGTTCCTTAAAGCCCTCTTCCTCCGCTTCCTTTGCAAAGGTTGCGTACATATCGGTCCACTCATAGTTTTCGCCTGCTGCCGCAGCCGCAAGGTTTTCGGCAGTGTTTCCAAGCTCGCCGAGTTCCTTGAACCACATCTTTGCGTGTTCCTTTTCATTATCTGCGGTTTGCTGGAAAATAGCGGCTATCTGCTCATAGCCCTCTTTTTTTGCAACGCTTGCAAAATAGGTATACTTGTTTCTTGCCTGACTCTCGCCTGCAAAAGCGGCCATAAGATTTTGTTCGGTTTTTGTTCCCTTAAGATTCATTGTTAACCTCCGTGTTGATAATAAGAATTATTCCTAATTACGATTTCATTATACAGTATTAATTTTCGTTTGTCAACATTTTTTTGAAATTTTTTATCTTGCCACATTTGCAATAGCAAGACCTTGGCGCATTGCATATTCTACGGTCTGCCGTGTGCCGCTGTGCTCCATAGAATTAAGAAAGCAAATGCAGGCAGAGCTTGCATCAACCATAGCACGGTTGCGCTTCTGCATACAGCCGCTGTAGTATTTTTCTGCAAGCCATATGACCTCATCCGCATAGCCGAGGAGATTTTTGTATACAAGCTTGTCGTATTCCGGCCATTTTGCCGTCTGGTCGCGGCAGGGAAGCATAAGCACAAGCTTTACGGGGAGTCCCTCTTTTTTCAAAGAGCAGACATACGTTGCTGCAACGGTGTCAAAGCCGATGGCACCGCCGCAAACAAAATACTCATATCCGTTCTTGATAAGTCTTCTCGCCACTTTGTCTATTCGACTAAAAAGCTCGGCATACGACATTATTGATATATCTCTGTGTCCTGTAAAACAACAGGTATTACTTTTTTCTCTCATCTAAAATCCTCTTGACCTTAAGCACTGCCAGTTGCGTTTTTGCATCGGGTATTTCACCGTTCATTACCATATCGACAAGAGTATCAATATGGATTTTCTCAACGGATAAAAACTCGTCTTCGTCAAGGTACTGTTCACATGAGTCCTGATAAAGTCCCTCCGCAAGATACATAGTTATAACCTCATCTACAAAAGCGGGGGTGGTAAAGAGGGGGCCGAGTGTAGTAAAGCGCTCCGCGCGGTATCCCGTTTCCTCATACAGCTCTCGTTTGGCGGCACTAAGCGGCTCTTCATCCTTTGAGTCGAGCTTGCCTGCGGGAATTTCGAGCAGGACTTTTGCATGGGGGTAGCGAAACTGCCTTTCCACAAGCACGTCGCCGTTGTCAAACACGGGTATTATGCATACCGCACCCACGTGGCGTATTACCTCTCGCACGCTTGTGTTACCGTTTGGCAGGCGCACCTTGTCACATTCAAGATGTACCACAACACCGTCATACAGTTTTTCGCCTGAAATTTTTTCTTCTGTCAGAAAGCTGTAATTGTCACTCATTTCTATCTCCAATCCGTTCGGAACCGACAGTTAAAGGAAATCCTCGGAACCGCACTTTGTGCGGCAAAATGGGCTCGGGTCCCGTTTTGCGAGGAGTTCAAGCGTGAAACAATCTATGCAAAACGTATTGCAGATTAGACTTTCACGCTATCTCCAATCCGTTCGGAACCGACAGTTAAAGGAAATCCTCGGAACCGCACTTTGTGCGGCAAAATGGGCTCGGGTCCCGTTTTGCGAGGAGTTCAAGCGTGAAACAATCTATGCAAA
>JAZSKM010000093.1:0-7560 GCA_045534835.1 Eubacteriales bacterium
GATGAAATCAAGGCTGTACGCGCCGCCTGCGAGGGAAAGGTATTAAAGGTAATTATCGAAACCTGTATGCTCACCGATGAGGAAAAGGTAAAGATGTGCGAGATAGTTTCTGCGAGCGGTGCGGAGTATATCAAGACATCAACCGGCTTTGCTTCAGGCGGTGCTACCGCGCACGATATCAAGATTTTTGCTGACAATGTTAAGAAAATAAAAATCAAAGCGGCAGGCGGTATCAAGAGCGTTTCTGATGCCGAGGAATTTATGTCGCTTGGCGCAGACCGCCTCGGAACAAGTTCTCTTATCAAATATCTTAAGGGCGAAACAAGCGTAAAGGGATACTGAGAAAGGAAAGATAAATTATAGTTTAAGGGAGTAACGCCGCTACGGCGGCTACCCCTCACCACCCGCTATCGCGGGAGCCTCCCCCAAGGGGGAAGCCTTATATCTTCTGCCTTTAGCCTTCCCCCTCGGGGGAAGGTGGCGGCGCAGCCGACGGATGAGGGGGGCATTTGCAAACAACTTAAACTATAATTTATCTCATTAAAGTTAAAAATTATATTATACATAATACAATAATTGACAATTGAAATATTTAATGTTATGATGTATTATCTATACCTATGCGGAGGACGGCAGATGTTCAAAACCAAGTGGCTTTTTGTGCTTGCAATAATAATTGCGGCACTTTCTATAACCGCCTTTGCGGCAGAAACCGTGATATATCAGAACGACTTTTCGGATGCATCTACGCTCTCCGATTTCAAAGAGTACCGTTCCGAATGGGAGATTCGTGACGGTGCGCTCTATATGACCGGCACTGCTATCGGAAACGCCGCAAGCGAGCATTTTTCGCACCTTATTTTTCAGGGTACAAACTCTCTCACAAACTACATAATTGATGTTGATATGAGAAACGTGCAGACCTCGGCGGGCCTGCTCTTCAACGTGCAGAGAGACCGCGTTGGAACGGGAACGAGCGCTTTCTACGGCTACACCTACAACGTTTCAAAGGCGGGCGACATTATTGCTCTCGGCTCTTCGGATTTAAACGGCGGCTGGAAAGGCAATATCTATGCGCCCCGTGCTACCGGCGACGTTAACCCCGGTATTGACATTCATCTCACCGTTATAGTAAAGGACGGCTATATCGGTCTTAACGCATATAACATTGATACAAAGCAAACGGTTTGCTCCTATACCTATCGCATAGGCTCACACTCAAACGACCAGAAATGGCTGTCGGGTACTTTCGGCTTCAGAGTGATGAAGCAGCGTGACTCTGCCCACGTCAATGCAGATAATATGCAGATTGACAACCTCGTAGTTACCACGGCAAGAGAAACTTCGGTAAGCGACGTTGTAAACAGAAAACAGCAAAACATCGTTGGAAAGATGGTTCATACCGACCACCTTATCCCAGTTTATACAAACACGTTTGACAGTTCGTCTTCTATTTCGGATTTCAAGCAGTACTACGGTGCGTGGGAGGTTAAAGACGGCAGACTTTACTTGAAGAGCCAGACCTCCGGCGCAGAGCGTGCGCTCATTATGTTTGACGGAGACGAGTCAATCACCTCGCTCACTGACTATGTCGTGGACGTTGACCTCTACGCTTCACAGCCGTACGGCGGAGTTATCGCTCGTGCGGATATTGATAAAATCAGCGGCACGAAAAAAGGCAACGACTTCTTCGGCTATATGGGCTTTGTTGACGGAACTGCCGAAAAGGCGGCGGTTGCTGTAAGCTCTCTCGACGGTAGCGGTATCGGCATCTTTATGAGAAGCAAAAACGTTACCGTACCCGGTACAAATCTGCATCTGCAGATAGCGGTAAAGGGTGACAATGTAACGTATAACCTCTATGACCTTGACCGTGACAGAATTATGTGGAGCTCGACTAACGTGCACCCCGATTTTGCAAGCGGTACGTTCGGTCTTTGTATGTATAGCGCCTTCGGCGCATCGACTGCGTATTTTGATGATCTCGTCGTTTCGGTTTATGACGAGAATCCCCCCGCCGAGCCGGATTACAGCGGTATGACCTTTACAAACCCCGTTGCCCCCGGTGCCGACCCGTTTATTCTTAAGGACGATGACGGTACATATTACCTCTACGGCAGTGGCGGCGACTCATACGGCTACCGTGTTTATTCCTCCAAAAATCTTGTCGAGTGGACTTCGCACGGATATTGTATGCACTTTGCAGATGCGGGCGTTTTCGATGATACTTCATCAGAACATCAGAAAAACAAACTTTTCTGGGCGCCGGAGGTTATAAAGTATAACGGCAAGTATTATATGACCGTTTCTTTCCAGCATCACCTCAATTTCGCCGTCTCGGACAGCCCGCTCGGCCCGTTTCGGACTATCGGTGAAAATATTCTGTTCCCCGGAATAAATTCGATTGACGGTCACTTCTTCTTAGAAAACGGAGTAATGTATTTTTACTTTGTTACCGAGGGGGCTGCGTCAATATCCGATTATTCCGTTTCCTCCGGAAACAGCATCTGGGGCTCTATTCTTAATATGGAAACAATGAAGCTTGAGCCATCCTCGATAAGACTTATTCTTGAAAGTGATTCCGAGTATGAGCGATCCGCAAAGGTTGTTGAGGGGCCGTTTATGCTTAAACATAACGGAAAATACTACCTCACCTTTTCTTCGGCAGACTACAAAGCGCCCGATTATTCGGTTCACTATGCCATAGGCGATTCTCCGCTTGGCTACTTCACAAGAGACGCACGCAACGTTGTACTCAAGACCGTTGACCTTGAGTATAACGATACCGATAGTCCAAACCTTTACGGTTCGGGACATCACTCCTTTGTTGAAGCGCCGAACGGAAAGGATATGCTTATAGTTTATCACTGTCACCGCACAAATATGACCTGGAGCAATTCATTGCCTGACCTTTGCTCGCCGAGAAGCGTGTGTCTTGACTACGCCTGGTTTGAGGGAGACTGGCTGCTTGCAGGTTCAAAGGAAGACAGGACAGTACCTACTGCAACGGCGCAGCCTATATTTGAGGGAACCCGCCTTGAGCGTGAAACCTATTATGTGGGTGAGTACGAAGCCCTTGTGGATTTGCCAACTGTATACGTTGCAAACAAGGACGGACTTGATACAAATACGGGTGCAAAGAATTCGCCCGTTGCTACTATCGAACGTGCCCTTAAACTTTTGCCAAATGGCGGCACCATAGTGCTTACGCAGAATTACTATAGCGGTTCACTCATAACCGTGTCTGCGACGGATAAGCCATTGCTTATTACTGCTGAGCATACCAACGTAATCTGGGAGTTCAGGTATATACGCTTCCAGACCGACGTGTATGTGGACAACATTATCTTTGCACCGATGGATGAAAATGATATTTCAGTTATCGAGTGTAATTATAACAACGTTATCATCGGCGAGGGTGTAAACTGTATCGACAGTCCCTTCGGCGAGCGGAAATTCCCCTACATCGTAGGCGGAAAATGGAAGTATGTCGGTAGCCGACTTTACTCATCTCCGTATAGAGATTTCAACTACTCGAACTCTCAGCTTTACAGTGACAAAGAGTACACTCTTACTGTGCTCGGCGGCACATGGGAAATGATTGAGAGCGGAAGCGTAAATTATAAAACTCCGATTTTGAACAGCGCACCGAACGCTTTTCTTGAGAGAACGAATGTAAATCTTGAGAACTGGGGCGACATCAATGATGACGGCAGCGTAACCCTCGTTGACGGCATTCTTGCTGTAAAGGCGGCGCTTGACGGCGGCTTTAGCAAGCAGGTCGACTTCAATTACGACGGAATTATTACGCTCCTCGACGTTGTACGGCTTTTGAAACTTGTTTAATTTTGGGATAACCTGACGGTCACTGCGGCAACACGGTAAGTGTCTCCGTTTCGATAAGCGGCAATTTTATACACCGAAAGTATAGTTTCGGGCAGCAGCGAAAATGCGGATATGAACGGCGACGGCAAGATTTCTCTTGTTGATGTGCTTCGCATAATGAAAGCAATTACACAGTAAACAAAAAATCCCGTGCTGCAGCAGGGGATTTTTGCAGTCTTAATTGACATAGGATGTTGTAATATGGTATAATTTAGCAACCGATTTTCCAAAAAGGAAGGCGAAACTATGGGAAACATTAAAAAGGTATTTTTGTTTGTTCTAATAGCAGTTTTGACCGCATACGGTCTTTCCGCTACGGTGTTTGCCGCCGATGCGGATTACAGTCACGCTGCAAATATGCTTCGCGCTATGCAGATGCAGGTGCCGGATGAAGCTGATACACTGCCGCTGGATAAGCCCGTGCAGAAATATCAGGCAACCCTCCTGCTTGCGCAGGCGATATCGGGAAAGACGGATCTTTATCTGTGGAACGTGGTTAAAAACAGTCAGTTCTTTTCTGATGTTACTCAGTACGGCAGCGCCATAGACTATATGTATGAGCGCGGAATAGTTGACGGAGTTACAAGCTCAACGTTTGGTTATTCAAACGGAGTTACATATATGGAGATGCTTGCGTATGCTGTGCGTGCGCTCGGCTACGAAACCGAGGATACCATATATCCGTACGACCATATTTTTGCCGCTAAAAAGCTTGGCCTTGGTGAAGGTCTTGACATCAGCAACTATACAAAGGTGCTTACCTTTGGCGAGGTAGCACAGATTCTCTGGGAAATGCTTAACACCGAGGTCGCCGTACACGATGCTTTGAGCGGCGAGCTTCTTTATCCCGGAGAAATGGGTATGACCGGTGCACTGACAGGTCAGATAATTGAGAGAAAAACGCTCCTTTCAGAAATCGGCGTTGGCTTTGGAATCCTCGATGCAGTTATCGTAGAATTCTTCGAATCAGACGGTTCAAGCTATGACGACGTGGTGGGTATTGAGTGCTTCAATGACTACGGCGGTTATTATTTGGAAATTGCCGCATCCGCGCTTGGCATAACCGCCGATACGCCAAAGGTTTCGTACCTCGGTCTTCCTGTCGCGATATACGTTGACTGTCCTGCCGAAGATTTTGAATATCTTTACAGCAACGGTGAGGCATCGGTTGCCCTTGTTGATTTTGCTGAGTATACCGAGGTTGAAAATCTCGGCGACGAGGAAAATATCAGGCTGAGTGTTGACGATTACTCACTCACCCTTGGAAATGCCGAGTTTGATTTAGACAAGTATGAAGTTACGATCAGAGCTTTCATTGAATACGGCTGGGTCAGACTTGACGATGATGAAGTAAATATGATTCTCGCTATGTTTGAGTATAATGCTAACGATGGCTATGTAAATTATATTGATTATGCCAACACTTATTGCAGTATGGCATACCGTGTGATTGGCGATACAAATTACGATGGCATAGACGAGCTTGAAATTCTCTACACTCCTTACGAATTCGGTCAGTACGTAGAGCGTGAGATTAAGTACAACGCAACCGGCAAACCCGAGAATTTTGTTGCGATAGGTACTCTTACCGATATTCTTCTTCCTAACATTGCAGGGGAAGAGTCCCATATAAGAGAAACTCTTATCGGCTCTAATCTTGTTATCACCGAAAACACCAAGAGCATTAGTAAGGAAAAAGGCGAGGCGGCTCTTGAAGTTGAGGTTGAGGGCGTAGATGTTGCCTCCGGTGACTTTATGTTTTACAATTACAACGCGGTAGACAATATTCTCACCGTTTCTAAGAACTGCGGCACTCTCGAAACCGGTCGTATGACCGCTACTAAAGCCGTAAATGAAACTGTTAAAATAAACGGCGTAAACTATGAATTCGGCTTTGACGGTCTGTATCCCGCACCTACCGCCTACAATTATGCAGACATATCATCGTGTATTGCAAACCTTGAAGCCGGTAAGGATAATGTTCAGTATCTCGCCGTTGATAATAAAATAGTTTTCCTTGCGCCTTATGCCGAGGCAGTGCCTGAAAAGGAATATAGTTTTGCTATCGTAACGCTCGACAGCGAGATTGTCGCTGAGCTTCTTGGCATCACTGTTTCTAAGTATGAGAACTCGCTTATCGGTCGGCTTGACTCATTTACCCGCGGGTTCTACGTTGAAGACGGCTACGTAATGGCCGCTATGCTCAACACCGAAAGCGGCGAATGGGAGCTTGCTAAGATTAAGGAGTTTGCTCTTGACTATGACAGTTGGGACGGCGACTTCGCTAAGTATGTAGATCTTGCTACTATCGCAGGTTACGTAGAAATCACCACCAGTGTTACCCGTGCGGCAGAGTATGTTGAAGCCGCAACCGCTCTTACCTCTGCTAACATCTTTATGGTAGTTGAGGAAGAGGACGGCGCTTATACTCTCGCTGATGCTGCTACTACCAATGAAGATGGTTGGCCTTTCATCGAGTCTGTTGAGAACACCACCGGCCTTATATTCAACTCTGCAGGCAGAACCAACCTTATCACCGCCTCTGCAGATGTTGATGCAGCTCGTGTAAGCACTACTGATGATACCGTTATCGTTGCAATCGGCGGCCTTGACGACGTTCAGGTTCGCAAGGGCGTTCAGAGCGACAAGAAGTCCATCTCCGGTACTGTTACTTACCTCTCAGCTGATGCTAAGCTCATCGTTCTCGTTGCCGAGGAGCTTGATGCAAACTGGGGCAAGGCCTCTACACTCGAGAGCGATGCTAACTACTACGTAGTTCTTCCCACTACTGAGTATGAGATTAGCTCAATTGATTATGACGAGCACACGCTTATAATCTCAGGTCTGTTCGACCTAAAGAATAATAAGGTTGCTGAGGACATCGTTATCACTGCTGAAGAAGTTGATGACCTCTACGATGAGGCTGATGCAGTTTTTGCTGTGGGTAACCTCGTATACGTTGACGAAGACGGTGCTCTTACTGCTTCCGATAAGAGCATCGCTCAGGCGGTTGCTGAAATTCTCGGTGAGGATGCATTTGTTGCAAACGTTACCGAGTGGTTTGACAGTGAGTGTATCACAATTGCCGATACCGAGTTCAACGTTGCCCGTGCTATTGAGGGAGGTATTAATACTACAGTTGTTACTCTTGATTTTGCTGATTACGATTGGGAAGAGGAGTTTGATACAGATAAATTCTACGTAAGCGGATTTGCATACGATGAAAGTAAATATACTGAGTTTGATATATCTCCAATTAATGTAAACGGCATCGACCGATATAATTACCACGCCGATGTTGATGAAACGGTGTTTGAAATCACCGGACCGGTGCTCGGTATTTACAGTCAGTTTGAAATTGATACCGCAGGCGAGAGCATCTATGAGTACATTGGCGCCGGTCAGGACAGTATTGCGGCATATACCGTTGAGTATAACACAGTTGCCGTTTACAACGAGAAAAACGATTCTCTCGATCTTTATGTTATCAGGAAGATTTTTGGCAGAGGATATGACCACGCTCCTGATGATACGCCAACTTTGCCCGAGGTTCCCGAGGAAAGCAAAAGTGCGGATGTGGCTATAGTTACTCTCGACAGCGAGATTGTCGCTGAGCTTCTTGGCATCACTGTTTCTAAGTATGAGAACTCGCTTATCGGTCGGCTTGACTCATTT
>JAZSKM010000197.1:0-2009 GCA_045534835.1 Eubacteriales bacterium
GTTCAAACGTTGAGTACCTTTGCACAACGGATGACCCCGCAGACACCCTTGAGTACCACAAGCAGATTGCAGCGAGCGGCTTTGCAACCAAGGTGCTCCCCACCTTCCGTCCGGATAAGGCGGTAAACATACACAAGCCCACGTTTTTGCCCTACATAAATATGCTCGGAGTGAAAACTCTTGACGAACTGAAGGCATATATGACCCAAAGAATTGATTTCTTCCACGAAAACGGTTGCCGTATCTCGGACCACGGTCTTGACTACATTCCGTACGCATTCGGCAATGCTGCAAAGGCGTTTGAAAAAGCCGTTAAGGGCAAGCCGCTGACAGATACCGAAATCAAAGCATATCAGACTGACCTGCTTATTTTCTTCGGTATGGAATATGCAAAGCGTGGCTGGTGTATGCAGATTCATGTCGGCGCGCAAAGAAACAACAATACTGAAATGTACAACCGGCTTGGCGCTGACACCGGCTTTGACTCTATGGGCGACTGTGCAAGCGTTATTGAACCGCTTGCAAGAATTCTTGACACGCTTGAGTATGCAGACCTGCTCCCCAAAACCATTCTTTATTCCTTGAATCCCAAAGACACCCCCCCGCTTGCTACACTCTGCAACTCTTTCCAGAAGGCTCCATACCGCTCTAAGGTTCAGCTTGGCAGCGGCTGGTGGTTCAACGACCAGAAGGAAGGCATGATAGCCCAGCTCAAAGCATTTGCAAACACCGGCGTGCTCGGCAACTTTGTCGGCATGCTCACCGACTCGCGCAGCTTTGTCTCATACCCTCGTCATGAGTATTTCCGCCGTATCCTTTGCAACCTTATAGGTCAGTGGGTTGAAGACGGAGAGTACCCTGCAGACGAAGAAATGCTCGGCAACATTATCCGTGGCATCTGTTACGAAAACGCAAAACGTTATTTTGAAATATAACAAAAAAGGATGACCGAAAGGTCATCCTTTTTTCAGGTATTCAAAAAATGCTTTCCTGAGTGCCTCTTCATCAGAAGCATCTGCATCAAGTTCGATGAAATTCTCAGCCTCGTTTATGCTTGTAAGCCTATGTGCATCCGAATTTACAAGCACCGAAAGTCCCGAAAGCGATGCATATTTTTCACGATAGGGGGATACGTTTTCACCGTCGTTAAATTCCACAAAGGTGAAGTTCGGTTCGGGCGGGATGTCGCCGAGAATTGCAACAATTCCGTTTGAAGTACGGTCGATATGCGACGGGAATACAACTCCGCCGCTCTCGCGTACAAGCGGCACCGCATCGTCAATAGAAAGCATAGTCGAGGTGATAAGCAAAGTTTCTTCCCTGCCGATTATCTCGTCATCCTCGTTCATATAAAGCTGATTACCGAAAACCGCTTCATCATTCTTAAACGGCATCATATAGTTATCCTTGATATTCTGCCAGAAGCTCATTGCATCCTCAAACTTCGGAAAAAGACAGATAAGATGCACACTTTCAGCCGTTTCAAGCTCTATCCCCGCTATCGGCAGGACACCGTATGCACGGCAGGCAGTGAAAAAGGCAGGAAGATTTCCGCAGGAATTATGGTCTGTGAGCGCGGCAATAGAAAGCCCGTTCAGCGCCGCAACGCCTGCAATGGATGCAGGTGTCATATCGTCATCCGCGCAGGGCGAAAGGCAGGAATGCATATGTAGATCATAATAAAATTTCGGCATATCGCATTCCCTCCATCAGTTAAATTAATTTCGCAGTTTCAGCGCAAATCTCGTATATTCCTTTATCCGCGAGCAGCAGATTTATCTCCTGCTGCTCGGCACGGGCAATTACATCCTCGCCGATCTCCGCGCCCTCGCAAACGACGATCGCCGCAACGTCACGTAGCATTGCCACCGCTACGATATTTACGTTTGACATAATGGTGAACCATGCACAGTCGGACGGTGCTTTACCCATTACCCAGCTAAGAAGGTCGCCTGCATATCCGCACGTTACTTCCCTATCCCCGTCAGGCATAGAAAGCACTTTAAGTC
>JAZSKM010000052.1:0-8839 GCA_045534835.1 Eubacteriales bacterium
CGAGGGATATATCCGACGTGAAGAAGCTGAGGTGCAAAAACTCCGCAAACTTGAAGAAAAGCTTCTGCCGCCCGACATCGACTATGATAAAATCGGCGGACTGCGTATTGAAGCAAGGCAGAAACTCGCAAAAATCCGCCCTGTTTCAATCGGTCAGGCTATGCGTATTTCGGGTGTAAACCCTGCGGATATCTCGGTGCTGCTGATAAGACTTTCCGAAAACGGAGAAAACGATGAACAAAACTGAAATAAATCTGTCAAAAGAAGTTTTTTTTGACGAATACAAAAGAATTTTTAATGAAAACGGTCTTTCCCGCTTTGCAAATGACGACCTCGCCGAAAAGTTTTTTTCACTCACTGAGTATATGCTCGCACAGAATGCAGTGATGAACCTCACCGCCATAACAGAGCCGAGCGAGGTGATACTCAAGCACTATGCCGACAGCCTTACCGCCGCTGAGTATATCGGAGAGGGCGCAAAAATAATTGACGTTGGCTGCGGTGCAGGCTTTCCCTCTCTTCCGCTTGCGATTGCCCGTCCCGACCTTTCTATAACGGCTATGGACTCTACCGACAAGCGCATTGCTTATGTAAAAGAATGTGCCGCAAGGCTTAGCCTTTCGGGTATAACTGCCGTGACCGCGCGTGCGGAGGCCGCCGCACACTCGGACTTTCGCGGAAAGTATGACTATGCGACAGCGCGCGCCGTTGCGAGGCTTAATGTCCTTGCTGAGTACTGCATACCCTTTTTAAAAGTTGGCGGCATTTTCCTGCCGATGAAGGCGAAAAGCGGCGCAGAAGAAATGGAAGAGGCGAAAAATGCATTTGTCACTCTTCGAGCAAAAGTCGTGTTTTCCAAGGAATTTACTCTTGTCGATACAAAAAACGATAGCGAAGTGCAAACGCGCTTTATTGCCAAAATCCAAAAATACGGTGAAACCGAAAAAATCTATCCAAGAAATAACTCACAAATCAAGAAAAAGCCGCTGTAAAACGCGGCTTTTTCCTTTTTTGTTCAGTTGTTTTCATTCTTTTGGACAAAATACCGCGCGTTTTCGCGAAGTCACGGCAGAAAAGAGCGCCGCATTATTTTTGATTTATTTCCCTTTCTTTAATGTAACATAGAAATCACCCAGACAAAAAAGAAAGGATAATAAAATGAACATACTGCAAAATGTACTGCCGAAAATTAAAGCAGAAAGAAGCGACTCTTCGCTCGACCGAGTACATAAAATACCGATATGTCGCATACTGCCAAATCCGGCGCAGCCTCGCAAATACTTCGACAGTGACGAAACACTGCGCCTCGCTGACAGCATCCGTATTCACGGCATACTTCAACCGCTTTGTGTACGAAAGCCGATAAGTGAGGGCGACATATCCGATTTTCACGGAGTGTATGAACTGATTTCAGGAGAACGACGCCTGCGTGCCGCAAAGCTGCTCGGACTTAGCGAAGTGCCCTGCATTATTATCGAGGCAGATAGCCTGCGCTCTGCCGAACTTGCAATAATAGAAAACCTACAGCGCGAGGACCTCAATATGTTTGAAGAGGCGGCAGCAATCTCAGCGCTTATAAACTTGTATGGGCTGACGCAGGAGGAGGTCGCCACAAAGCTGTCGGCAAGTCAGTCATATGTTGCAAACAAGCTGCGGCTGCTCAGATTTGACGAAACCGAACAAAAACTGCTGCTTGAAAAGCACCTCACAGAGCGACACGCACGCGCGCTGCTCAGAATATCCGACCTGAATATGCGAAAAAGCGCGCTTGAAACAATAGTATCGCGCGGTTATAACGTAGCAGACACCGAGGAGTTTGTATCGCGTTTAATAGAAAGCGACACAGGAAAACCAAAAAGGCAGGCGCGCACCGCGCTTGTCAAGGATATCCGACTTTTCTACAACACACTTGACAAAGCTTTGGAAATTATGAACCGCGCAGGCATAGATGCAAAGTCCGAGAAAAAAGACCTCGGCGACATTTTTGAAATAACGGTAAGAATACCCAAGGCGAGATAATAAAAAACGGCAGAAAACAATGTTTTCTGCCGTTTTTTATTATCTTGAAATCTCGTGTGCAAGGTCGTAAATGCTTTTGAACTTTTCTCTCTTGACTCTGCAGAATTCACGCATTTCTTCAATCTTCTCAGGAGAAAGGCTGTCAAGCTCGCCGTCTTTAAGCTTATTCTTGTACATATGGTCAATAATAAGCGCCTCGCCAATATCCATAGATGTGATGGTGTTAAGGCGCTCACAGATAACAAGGTTGCTCTTTCCCTGAATAAGCATCTCAACTGCATAAGAACCGATACGGGAAGCAAGAACTCTGTCACGTTGGGTAGGGCTACCGCCTCTTACAACGTGTGCAAGACGTGCAAATCTTGTTTCAATTTCGGTCTTTTCCTCAATGAGCGCGGTGAGTTTTTCGCCGTAGCCCTCTCCTGCCCCCTCAGCAACCATAATTATAAAGTTACGCTTGCCGTGTTCTCTTGCGGAAATGAGGCCATTTATCATTCTTTCCTCGTCAAAAGGAAATTCCTTGATTGCAACCGCAGTAGCACCGACAGCAATAGCGGTCTGAAGTGCGATGTCGCCTGCATCGCGTCCCATAACCTCAACTACGTTACATCTCGCGTGTGACTCGCAGGTATCGCGAAGACGGTCAACCATCTCAACAGTGGTATTAACAGCGGTGTCAAAGCCGATAGTGTAGTCGGTGGAAGAAATATCGTTATCAATAGTACCGGGGAGCGCAACGCAGGGAATGCCGTGATTGGTGAGGTCTGTTGCGCCGCGGAAGGTACCGTCACCGCCGATACAAACTATACCATCAATACCAAATCTGCGGCAGTTTGCAACAGCCTCGCGCATACCCTCCTCAGTCTTAAACTCAGGGCAACGGTCGGAATAAAGCATAGTACCGCCGTGATTGATAATATTAGATACAGAACGCATATCGAGCTTGCGGATATCGCCCTCGATAAGTCCGCGGTAGCCACGGTAAATACCCATACACTCAACGCCGCGTGCAATAGCGGTACGTACCACGGCACGTATTGCCGCATTCATACCGGGAGCATCTCCGCCGGATGTAAGGATACCTATTCTCTTGAAGTCAGTCATTGTAATACTTCCCTTCTATATTGTTAAAATACTAAACAAATTTAAAGCGCCGATGCTTCACTAAGCACAAGCTCAAACATTTCGTATACGGCTCTTTCGCGTATAGCGGTGCGCTCCTTAAGCTCGCCGAGCAAAAGTTTTTTAACTCTTGTGCCGCGCGGACTGTCAATTCCTATATACACAAGTCCGACAGGCTTTTCAGGGGTACCGCCGCTAGGCCCTGCTATCCCCGTAGCACTGACCGCTATATCCGTGCCGACAGCTCTGCGTGCGCCGCGCGCCATCTGCATAGCACATTCCTCGCTTACAGCGCCGACACTGTCAAGCACGCTTTTTTCAACCGAAAGAAGCCCCATCTTGACAGAATTATCATATGAAACTACTCCGCCGAAAAATACGCTCGATGCGCCGGATACCGAAACTACAGTAGCCGATGCAAGTCCGCCTGTGCAGGATTCGGCAAATGAAAGAGTAAGTCCCTTTTTTTGAAGTTCTTTTACAAGCGCCGCAGCGCTGTTTATATTATTGCTCATTTGAACAGAGGAAATGCCTCGCAAAGCCTATGAACCTCGCTGCGGATATACTCAACGCTGTTTTCATAGTCCTTTGCACAAAGCGCAATGAGGTGACCTATAGTTTTCATCTCATCTACACCCATACCGCGGCTTGTAACAGCAGGAGTACCGATACGGATACCGCTTGTTACAAACGGCTTTTCGGGATCAAAAGGAATTGCATTCTTGTTAGCGGTGATATGAACACTGTCAAGTCTTGCCTCAAGCTCCTTGCCCGTGATGCCCATATTGCGTAGGTCGAGCAGCATAAGATGGTTGTCGGTGCCGCCCGAAACGAGGTTAAAGCCCTCCGAAACAAGGGTATCTGCAAGTACTTTCGCATTTTCTACAATACGCGCCTGATACTCCTTGAAAGCGGGAGTAAGCGCCTCGCCGAAGCAAACTGCCTTGGCAGCGATAATGTGCATAAGCGGACCGCCCTGAGTACCGGGGAAGATAGCCTTGTCAATAGCCTTGCCAAGCTCCTCACGGCACATGATCATACCGCCGCGGGGACCGCGGAGAGTCTTATGAGTAGTGGTGGTAACGATATCCGCATACGGTACGGGCGAGGGGTGAAGACCCGCCGCAACAAGTCCCGCAATATGCGCCATATCTACCATAAAATATGCACCTATGGAATGTGCAATGTCAGCCATTCTCTCAAAATCTATAATTCGCGGATATGCAGATGCGCCCGCTACGATAAGCTTCGGCTTATGCTCCTTTGCAAGACGTTCAAACTCTTCATAGTCAATTCTGCCGGTCTGTTCATCAACACCGTAAGGAACGAAGTTGTAACTCTTGCCGGAATAGTTTACGGGACTGCCGTGAGTAAGATGTCCGCCGTGCGCGAGATTCATACCCATAACTGTGTCGCCGTGCTCAAGAAGTGCAAAATAAACAGCAGTATTTGCCTGCGCGCCGCTGTGAGGCTGAACATTTACGTGCTCTGCGCCGAAAAGCTTTTTAGCACGCTCGATAGCAAGGTTTTCGGCAACGTCAACACAAACGCAGCCGCCGTAATAACGGTGAGCAGGATAGCCCTCTGCATACTTGTTTGTAAGTATAGAGCCTGCCGCAAGCAGAACTGCATCAGAAACCACGTTCTCAGAGGCAATAAGCTCTATACCGTGTCTCTGTCTGTCATACTCGGCAAGAACCGCTTCACCAACCTCTTTGTCATAGCCAATAAGTTGTTCAATGCTTTCACGAATCATCGTTTTTACACTCCGATAGTTTGAATTTGATTTTTATTATTATACACTAAGAACGTAAATTTTACAATACCGAAAGCCAAACATTTACTTTTTTTAACTATTTTTACTATTTTTCAAGAATTTTCAAAAATGTTTTGTGCATATACGGCAATTTTTGATGTTCTTATATGGTTTTTTTATTGACATCTAACCAAAATTTTGCTATACTGTACCCATAATGCCCTGAATTTTCAAGGCATTATTAAAAATTACTCTACGGAGGTGGCATTTTGCGCAGGATACTTGTAACTTCCTGTAAAGGCGGAGTTGGCAAATCTACTGTCAGCATCGGCATAGCAACAGCGCTTGCCACCATCGGGAAACGCGTGTTACTTATCGACTTTGACCTTGGCAACCGTTCTCTCGACCTTATGCTCGGTCTTGAGGACAGCCTGATATACGATATATGCGACCTTACACTCGGCCGTGCCGACTGCGAATCGGTGGTCACACTTCACCCCGAGTACCCGAATCTCGCTTTTATCGGAGCGCCATTTCGCTACAGCGGCGATATGACCGCCGCCGATTTTGAGATGGCGCTTGATAGGCTATGCAATGTATACGACTTTGACATTGTACTGATAGACACATCAGGCGGAGCGCACGAATCGGTTGCTATGTCAGCGCCCGCGTGTGACACAGCGCTTATCGTTTCCTCGCAAAATCCCACAGCGATAAGAGCGGCTGAAAAATCGGGAATTATCCTTGACGAAAACAATGTTGAGGCGCAGTATCTAATAATTAACGGTATGGATATGTCGCCCGAAAACTCCAAAAAGCGTGCCGGAATTCTCGAGATGATAGACCGCACACGCACTCCTCTTATCGGAGTTGTGCCGATGGATGCACACCTCTCTCTTCTGTCCGAGGAAGGAAAGAGCATTTTTGGCGAGAAAAAAAGCAACAGTAAGACCGCGTTTTTGAATATTGCAAGACGCCTTTGCGGAGAAAATGTTCCGCTGCTTGACGGATTTAAGGACGTTAAACGTAAGAGATTTTTATTCAGATGACATTAAAATACAGTAAAGGAAAGGTGTACACATGGATATAGCAATTATTGCAAGTGATACGAAGAAAGAACTTATGACACAATTTTGCATCGCATACTGCGGAATTCTGTCTAAACACAATCTATGCGCTACACAGACTACTGGCCATTACATTTCGGATGCTACCGGCCTTGAAATAGAAAAGCTGCTCCCCGGCGAAACAGGCGGCGAACAGCAGATTGCTTCGCGCGTTGCATATGATGAAATTGATGTTCTGCTCTACTTCCGCGACACCGTTCCAAAGGCGGAGTTTGACGAGGCTGAGCATCAGCTCCTCCGCTTATGTGACGTACACAACGTACCCGTTGCTACAAACATTGCAACCGCCGAGGTGCTTGTATGTGCACTCGACCGCGGCGACCTCAACTGGCGACAGTTTATCAATCCACGCTCGGAGTATAACCGTAGAAAAAAAGCGCAGATTTAACTATTGACAAACTGCCAAATGGCGATTATAATTTTAATGCAGGAAAAGATATGTCCGTTTTTTAAATTACCAGAAAGAGAGGGCGCTCGTAGGCTGAAAGGCGCCTTGGGAAAAGGAAACGGGTACCACTCTTCTTACGGTGAAAGCCCGAACAATTTATTTTCAATGAGTTAAAAACACGGGTGGAACCGTGCAAATGTTATTTGCACCCCGATGGCATTGCCATCGGGGTATTCTTATTTTTGCGAGGTATTTTTCTGTGACAAAAGTTTCACTTGTACGCTGTGATGATTACAGCGATGCCGCAAAAGCGGCTAAAACCGCAATTGACCTCATTGGCGGTATCGGCGCAATTGCAAACAAGGATGAAAAGCTCCTGCTAAAGCCGAACTTTCTCACAAAATGCCCTCCTGAAAAGGCGTGCACCACTCATCCAGAGGTTTTTCGCGGTGTTGCGGAATACCTGCTTGAAAACGGGTACACGCATCTTTCCTACGGCGACTCGCCCGGGCACGGCGACACCGCTGCTATCTCTAAGGGAAGCGGCGTTTACGCAGTTGCCGAAGATTTGAAAATTCCGCTTGCCGACTTCACCGGAGGAAAGACCGTTGCATATCCCGAGGGAGCCGAAGCAAAAGAATTTGTAATTGCAAACGGCGCTATCGAATGTGACGGCATAATCAACATCTGCAAGATGAAAACGCATATGCTTGAACGTATTACAGGCGCGCAGAAAAATATTTTCGGCTGTGTATTCGGATTTAACAAGGGCGCGGCTCACGTTAAATATCCTAATGCCACGTCCTTTGCAAAGATGCTTGCAGACCTTAATCTTATGCTGAAGCCGCGGCTTCACATAATGGACGGCGTTATGGCGATGGAGGGTAACGGTCCGCAATCGGGTACGCCGAAAAAGATGGGGGTAATACTCGCCTCTGCCGATGCAGTCGCGCTTGACACGCTTTTCGCATCGCTCGTTTATCTTGAGCCTGCACTTGTACCTACAAACGTTATCGGTGCCGCGCGCGGCGTTGGCGTTATGGACAAGGCCGATATTGAGGTTGTAACCGAGGACGGTGTAATAACCGTTGACGAGGCGCAAAGACTGTACGGCGACAAAAACTTTGACGTCTACCGCGGCAAAGCGGACAAGGGAGAAATATCCTTTCTCCGCCCGTTTAAAAAACTTATCCGCCGCCGCCCGAAGATTGACAAAAAGCTGTGTGTTTCCTGCGGAATATGCGTAAACAGCTGTCCCGTAGAGGGCGGCGCGCTCGCTTTTAAGAAAAATGGCAAGCCTCCGGTTTACGACTATGACAAGTGCATTTCCTGCTATTGCTGTCAGGAAATGTGTCCTAAGAAAGCAATATACGCCTACCAAAATCCGATTGCAAAAATCGCCAATTTAAAATTCAAAATATAAATATAAATCAAGGAGAAAACAAAATGATTACGGTTAAATTTTCAACCGGAGAGGTTGTTTCGGTAGAAAACGGCACGACCGTCTATGATGCTGCATCCGCTGCCGGTATTATCAGCCGCGAGGTTCTCGCTGCTACTGTAAACGGCGAGACCGCAGGTCTTACCACACCGCTTTCTGCCGATGCAGAGGTTATGCTTCACACCTTTGAGGATGAAGAGGGCAAAAAGGTGTTCTGGCACACCGCTTCTCACATCCTCGCTCAGGCTGTAAAGCGCCTTTACCCCGAAACCAAGCTTACAATTGGCCCATCGGTTGCAAACGGCTTCTACTACGACTTTGACCCCGAGCTTCCTTTCGATGCGGATATGCTTACCGCTATCGAGGGAGAAATGAAGAAGATAGTTAAAGAAAATCTTAAACTTGAGCGCTTCACACTTCCCCGCGATGAGGCTAAAAAACTTATGGAAGAAAAGGACGAGCCATACAAGGTTCTTCTTATCGACCGCGTTCCCGAGGGAGAGGAAATTTCCTTCTACAAGCAGGGCGATTTTGTTGACCTGTGCGCGGGTCCTCACCTCTTTGCTACCGGCGCTATCAAGGCATTCAAGCTTCTGCAGTGCACCGGCGCATACTGGGAGGGCAACAGCGACAACAAGATGCTTAAGCGTGTTTACGGTACCGCTTTCCCGAAAAAAGAAATGCTAAGTGCTCACCTCGAAGCACTCGAAGAAGCTAAAAAGCGCGACCACAACAAGATTGGCCGCGAGCTTGAATACTTCACCACTGTTGATGCAATAGGTCAGGGACTCCCCATTCTTCTTCCCAAGGGCGCGCGTACCGTTCAGCTCCTCCAGCGTTTCGTTGAAGATGAGGAGCAGCGCCGCGGCTACCTGCTCACCAAGACTCCCCTTATGGCTAAGCGCGACCTTTACAGAATTTCGGGACATTGGGACCACTACCTTGACGGTATGTTCATCCTCGGCGACCCCTACGATGAAGAAAAG
>JAZSKM010000156.1:0-6920 GCA_045534835.1 Eubacteriales bacterium
TACTGTTTTGTAACAATATAGCCGATGAACTTCTTACCGCCGTAACAGTAGGGCAATATGGCAATACATGCAACCGATGTTACGGTTGTGTCAGGAGCGAGTACGCTTGCCGCAGTAGTATTTCCCGTGGTAGCAGAAACTAAATAAAGAGTCTTCCCGTCACTTGTGGTGAAGGTAGTACTGCCGTTAGAAGGACCTGACTGTGTAGTAACAGCAGAAGTGGATGTGAGTTCAAAATAATCGGTATCCCACGAAACCGTAAAGGTCTGACCGTAAAGGTCCGCCTGCTGAGCCTGCAGTACCGCACTGGGCGATTTAGCATTTTCGTCATCTGTATACGGACGGTATACAGAGTTCGTGCCGACCTTAACCATAGGATCAAGAACAATGTAAACGGTGAATACGTCGTCCTCGTTAAGCGCTGTGTAGTCTACACTGCTGTCCTGCGCGAGTGCAAGCGAGGATTTGCCGCCGCCTGCCGCTGCAAAAGCGCACACAGTGAGCACTGTTACAAGCAACAGCAGAGTAAAAAATGATAATACCTTCTTCATAAATTTTCCTTTCGTTTTGACTAGTTCGCCAATGCTTTGAATGCGCGGAGCGCATCGGCAAGTGAAATTACACCGTCGCCGTTCATATCCGCGTAATCAAGAGTTCCTCTTGCGGTGGCGGTCTTAAGAATGCTGAGACAGTCGTAAAGAGCAACCGCTCCGTCATCGTTTACGTCGCCGAGGATGTGAACGTCAAGCTCGCCGCTTTCGGTTGTAACATCAAGATCTACTTTCTCCTGACCGATGTATATAAAAGCACTCGGAGACGAAACCTGAAGCTTGGTTATACCGTCGGGTGCATCCTCAAGCACCCTGAAGGTGAGGAGCGCCGCATTGCCGTTGCCTATGACGTTTGCTGTTCCTGAATAGGAGAAGTCTATACATCCGTTTGCCGAGGTTTTGTACGAAAAGCCTGCAAGAGTGCCCAAAGTGTCAACTGCGGTAAGTGAAAGGATATCAGTGTCAAATTCTACGCTGAACGAAAGATTGCCAAATCCGCTTTCCTGAACTATTGAAACTGCTACTGTAACCTCGTTTTGTGTCAATGCCTGCGCGCTTCCGACAGAAAGAGAGAGCG
Source organism: Eubacteriales bacterium (assembly GCA_045534835.1). Taxonomy (GTDB): domain Bacteria; phylum Bacillota; class Clostridia; order Oscillospirales; family CAG-272; genus UMGS902. Next base: position 1,129 of record JAZSKM010000156.1, read on the forward strand.
GAGGTGACTCGAGATAAGGTATCGTGCGTGTTTCCTTGCTGCCACACATCGGGCAGATGCTTGTTTCAACGCCGTTTGAAAGCATTGTCGGGGGTGTTGTTACCGTCCACTCGGTATGCTCACAGGTGTGCGGAAATACGGAAATCACAAGATTGTCGAAGTTGGTGAGGTTAATATTGCTTGAACCGTCGCTGTATGTCTTTGCATAAATGCGGAAGCCGAATGAGCCGTGCGCCCAGAGGCGGTCTTTTGTTGTATACTTCCAAAGAGTTGCACCGGTACTCTTGTTTGTGAGCGTGTAGGTGATAAGCTCATTCTTCACCGCCACCTGAATGTGAACGTCTGAGCCGCGGGACAGTATGTTTTCGTCACTGACGAGGAAGTTGTTACCCCAATCGCCGTTGTATTTTGTGTATGCGAGAGCGGTTTTATTTCCGGTGTAGGCAATTAGCGCAAAATAACCTCTGAAATCGTTGCCGTTTGTTTGTTTTCCCGTAATCAAATCAATCTGAGAGCGAACAATAGCACCGCCCTGTGTCTGCACATTATACATATCCACATCGAGAACGTAGTCCCGAAGATTCTTCAGCCAATTTTCACCGTTGTAAATGAACAGAGCATTTGAGCCGCTGCTTTTTGCAAGGTAAAGGCTGCCGTTTTTAACTTCCCACGTGCCATTGAACTGCTTGAAATCCTTTACGGAATTTGCATCGTCAAAGGTGTTTGTGTAAATGGGGTAAGCTGTGCTTGTGTCTATGTCTTTGACTTCGCTTACCGTTGCATACTTGTAAACCACGCTGTCAAAATCGGTAATCTTTGCGGTGGTTACACGGAAGTTGTCGAAATACATATTGTCGTAGTTGATAAGGTCGCCGCTTTTAAGCATTGCTCTGAGGCCTACCGTACCGTCTATCCATACGTTGATTGCCTTTTGATTGTCGAATTCGTGATAATTTGACACAAGGCACTTTTTGGTATCGATGTCGTATGCGTTGATACCTATTTTGCCGTCCTTCACAATGACTGTAAGATGGATGTTTGTATTGGAACTGCTACCACTGTAGGCATCCGCCGACAAAAAGTCAGTATTCCAGCCGCCGCTCCTAGTGGCATCGCCGACAAGCATGTAGTTTGTATCCTTTGATAGGTATGCGCAGTATCCGTAGAATGCAGAGGCTCCTGTACCGACCTTGCTTTGCTGAGAGTTGAATATAAGTCCCGCCGAGGTCTGGACGTTCATCATATCGACTTCCAGGATATACTCTTCAAGAGGCTCATCAGCCTGATAAATCAGGTGGCTGTAACGTCCGTCGGCAGTGCCCGTAAATCCTTTGTTTGTTACGTACAGATGACCGTCACGGATTTCCCAGTTTGCACGGTACTGCTTGAAGTCGGAAAGGGTCGAGCTGCTTGAAAAGTCGTTTTCGTAAATAACGGTTTCACTTTCGGGCAGCGGAGTTGCATCGTGTATAGGTCCCGTAAGGGTAACCGTTTTACCGAGATTTGTAAGCGTGACTGTAACACCAAGATTATTTACAAAGTCGTCAAGCGCAACGTACAGGCATCCGCCCTCGTCAACGAATGCGGAAACGGAGAGGTTTGCTGCTTTGCCGTTGACCGTAGCCTCGGTAGTGCCTGCGGTAATTTCCAGCTTGACGTCTGCGGATTTTATAACAAGCTTCTTTGTTGTTTTGTCATAGCTTGTATATGCACCGAGATTGTGTGCTACAAAGCGTGCGGGAATCATTTTGACTCCGTCTTTTACGATCATAGGAGTATCAAGTGTTGCCGCATTGCCGTTGAGAGTTGCCGTAGTGCTGTCAACCGTCATCTCAACCGTGTTACCCAGATTTGCTCTCGGAGGGAGAGGCTCCTTTTCGGGACGCACGTACTTTGTGGTATTGTGCATATCAATATCCAGCGTGATCTGGTTGAGTTCCATAAAGTGCTTGTCAAGTGCAGTGGAGTATGTCTCGACGGTAAGCTTTTTTCCGTCCTCGGAGAAGTGGAACATATTAACCACTCCGACACCGTCATCGGTGAAGCCGTGCATCTGTGCGGCGTTGTCAACCGACTGGAAGTCGAGCAGCATTTCGGTAACTATATTGCCCTTGTTGCCCTTACGCTGATTTACAACAATGTAGTCGTGGCCGATATGTCCGCAGAGAACAAGAACGATGTTTTCGTGCTTTGATATGAACTTGTCCCACACCTGATCGGCATAGTTGGTCATTTCTGCGGTATGATTGTCATTTACATCGTGGAAAGTATAATCATAGTAGAGGTATGCGTGCGTTGTAACAATTACGTTGTGATTCGGATGCGCAGCAACAACGTTGTTTGCCCAAGTGAGAATACTGTCGTTTGCGCCTTTTTCAAGCTGAATAAACAGATATGGAACGCCGCCTATTTCGGTTGCTATGTAGCCGTTTCTGAGGTCGGTGTCATCGTATCTCGTTACGATATCGGCATAATTAAGCTTGCTTATGTACTGATTGTATCTGTATATACTGTCGTGGTCGCCCGTGATGGGGATATTAAGCGTGAAGTCGTCTATCGTTCTGAAGCCCTCAAGCGCTCTGTCCCATTCTTCTGCGGGGCCGGTTTTTGTATCGGTTATATCGCCAAGTCCCAGAACCGCTTCAATGTTCATCTTTTCGATGTTATCATAGATGTAGTTGTTGAGCTTGGGCCATTTTTCGGCAAAGCTCTTTACCATATTCTGAGTGTCGCCTACAACTGCAAAGGTGTATGCGTATGTGGAGGGGTCAACAGGCTCGCTGTCGTAGAAAACAAGGTTTCTTACGGCGTCATGACCGTTGCCGCTGAGGTCGGTGATGGTTTTGGGGCGGTCGTTCTTGCCCGTAAAATCGTAGGCTAAAAGAAGGTCGCTCTTGTCAAGCGAGGACATATCGCTCTTAATTTCGCTCTGCGTGCGGACGTCCGAATAAACCTTCAATGACTTGATACCGCCCTTGAAATAGTCGGGGTTCATATAACTGAGGTTGGAACCAACCTTGAAGTCGAAGAGATGTATATTGTTTATAGCATCTCGCATAGTATAGGTTGATTCAAGCTCGCCGTCGATATAGAATCTTACCCTTTTCGCCTCAGCGTCACGGACAAACGCTACGTTTATCCATCTGCTTTGGCGAAGGTCTGTTTTGGGATGGTAGGCGTACCAGTCGCTTGGACCGTATCTTATTCTCAAAATCGGTCTACCGTTTTCGTCGATGTGGATATCCATAGTGTGGGATCTGTCGTCCCAGTGATAGGTGCCAAAATAGGAACCGCAAACGCCCTGTGTGTTTTTATCAAGGTAAATATCTGCCTCGATTGTCATGGGCTCGGCTTCCAAATCGTTTGTAATGTCGTACATAAAATTGCGGTCGTTGAAGTAGATGCCGTCGGTTGCACTTGCTGCGAATATACTGAATGTGAGCAGACCGCATAGCAGGACTGCGTAGAAAATTGACAGAAGTTTTTTCATTTTTTGTACCTCCTTGGTGCCAAAGGACACTAATCCCATTATAGGAATTATATCTCATAATTTTATGTTTGTAAAGGAAATATAATATATTGTAATAAAAAACAAAACAAACGAAATTTTTTGCTTTTTTCAAAATTTTGTGGTATAATAAATAAAAAACCAAGGAGGCTTTTATGCCATATGTTATAAATGCCGCGCCAAACGGCGCAAATATTGATGCGACTGCACTTTTCAAGCTTTCATACGGGCTTTTCGTGCTGAGTGCGCGAGAGGGAAAAAAGGATAACGGCTGTATAGTCAACACCGCCGTTCAGCTTACCTCCTCGCCCTGCCGAATCGCTGTGACCGTCAACAAACAGAACTATACCCACGGTATGATAATGCGTACGGGAATTTTCAACCTTTCGGTGCTCACCGAGGAGGTGCCCTTTAAGGTGTTTGAGCATTTTGGCTTTCAGAGCGGCAAAAACGTGAACAAATTTGAAAATTGCGAAAGCGAGAACCGTAGCGGAAACGGCGTTCTTTATGTTCCGAAGTTTACAAATGCGGTGATTTCGGGAGCTGTAGTCGGCGAGGTTGACTGCGGCACGCATACTATGTTTATTGCCGATGTTGTCGAAACTAAAGTCCTCTCGAATGTCCCCTCTGTTACCTATCAGTATTATTTTGTCAATATCAAGCCTAAGCCTGAGAAAAAGACCGAGGCTAAAAAGGGATACGTGTGCAAGATTTGCGGCTATGTGTATGAGGGAGAAACGCTTCCGCCTGACTTTATTTGCCCCCTTTGCAAGCACGGTGCAGAGGACTTTGAGCCGATTAAATAAGCAAAAACCTGCAAAACTCGAAAGTTTTGCAGGTTTTACTATTCAAGTGCAAGCTCACGCTCGTAGCAGAAAAGGTACTGCTGTGCAACTCCGCCGTAGCTTCCCGTTTTGCTGACATCAAGTCTACCGTCAAAGCGCGTTTCGATTATGCGCTTTACCCATACGTCAACAGGGAAGGAGGCGTAGTCCTCAATGGCAAAAAGTCTTATGCAGGCGGCTACCTTTTTGCCTACTCCGACAAGCGAAAGCAGTCTTTCTTCGGCGTTTTCGGGGGTGAGCGAGGCGAGGTCAAAGCATCCGTTTGCCACAGCCTCAGCCGCGTTTTTTATGTACCTTGCGCGGTATCCCATTTTCATCGCCTCAAGGTCGCCTATCTCTGCTTTTGCAAGCGCTTTTGGTGACGGAAACGCATAGCGCGTGCCGTGGGCGGTTTTTATCGCAGTGCCGTATTTTTCACACAAGCATTCAACGAGCTTTTTTATTCGCGGAATGTTGTTGTTCTGCGAGAGAATGAACGAGCACAGCGTTTCAAAACGCTCCTGTGAAAGGATGCGCAGCCCGCCCGTGCGCTCTATTGCTGCCGCAACAAACTTGTGGTTGTCAAAGTCCTTTAATATCTGCTTTTTTATTGTGTCATAGTCGCGGTCGAGTCCGAGATAATGCAGCCATATACTGTCAATTTCATCACGGGGAGCGCCGATTATATGTAGATTGCCGTCCTTATCTGTTGCAAATTGCATATAGCGCCCGTGTGCGACACCGCTGTATTCGCACGGGAAAGTGCTGTCGCTGTTTTTCTCAAAGCGGAAGCACTGTCCGCACTCAAACGTGCGCTCTACGTCATAGTCGGGTGCATAAACAAAAAAGTGATCTGCCGACTTTTCATATATCTGCAAAAAAGCACTTCCTTTCGAAAAGTTTTTGTATTATAATATTATCATAAATGAATTTGAAAATCAACAAAAGGGAATATTCGTTATGGAGAAAATTTATACCATACCGGTCAATGAGGCGTTTGAGAAATCCGCGGAGGACAAGTCCTCGGGCTGTGCATTCTGCACGCTTTACAATCAGCTTGAATACAACGAGATAGATGCGGTGCTGGGAGCCGTGATGATGGAGCCTGACATCCGCATAGAAACTAACAAAAAGGGCTTTTGCAGAGAGCATTTTGATATAATGTTCGACTTTAAAAATCGCCTTGGGCTTGCGCTTATACTTGAGAGCCATTTCGGTGAAAATCACGCGGCAGCTTTCCCCAAGGGGCTTTCGGCTATCGGCGGTGGGGGTACAAAAAGGCTGTCCGAGATGTCAAAGAGCTGCTATGTATGCGACAAAATAGAATACCATTTTTCGAGAATGCTTGACACCGCTGTTTTGCTTTACTGCGAGGATATGGAGTTTCGCAAAAAGTTTGCGGCGCAAGGCTGCTTCTGCCTGCCGCACTACACCCGTATGATGGAGTATGCAAAGCAGAA
>JAZSKM010000040.1:0-4964 GCA_045534835.1 Eubacteriales bacterium
TTTTATGAGTTTTACGAGCTCGGCTTTGATAAGGACCCGATAGCGCTTTCTTCTATTCACGGAAGCGGCTCTGGTGACCTGCTTGATGCAGTGTTTGCTGAAATGCCAAAGGATATTGAGGATGAGGATGACGACGATTCTATTAAGGTTGCCGTTATAGGCAAGCCTAATGCAGGAAAGTCTTCCATAATCAATAAAATTCTCGGCGAAGAGCGTCTTATCGTATCGAATATAGCGGGTACTACCAGAGATGCCATTGACACGAAAATCGAGTGTGAATGGGGCAAGTATACATTCATAGATACTGCAGGTATCCGTCGCAAGTCAAAGGTTGATGAGGTTATTGAAAAATACAGCGTGCTTCGCGCACATATGGCTGTTGAGCGTGCTGATGTGTGCCTGATGATGATTGATGCTAAAGAGGGTATCACCGAGCAGGACGAGCATATCGCAGGCATTGCACACGAGGCAGGAAAGGCTTGTATTGTTGTAGTAAATAAATGGGACCTTATCGAAAAGGATAATAACAGCGTAAACGAGTTTACCAAGAAGATTTATAACGCGCTTTCATATATGACCTATGCGCCGATACTTTTTGTAAGCGCTCTTACAGGTCAGCGCGTTCAGAAACTGTTTGAGCATATCAATTATGTAAACGAGCAGGCAAGACTCCGCATATCAACCGGTATGCTTAACGATATGCTGAACGATGCAACCGCGCGTGTTCAGCCTCCGAGTGACAAGGGCAAGCACCTCAAGATTTACTATATGACTCAGCCAAGTGTTGCACCTCCGACCTTTGTTATCTTCTGTAACAGCGAGGAACTTTTCCACTTCTCATATCAAAGATATATTGAAAACTGTATCCGCGAAACCTTCGGTTTCCGCGGTACGCCTATAAAAATCGTTATTCGCGAACGCGGAGACTGATTTCTTAACAAAGCTAAGAAAGAGGACAACTAAAATATGTTTGTCGATCACGTAAAAATATATGTAAAAGCCGGCAACGGCGGTAACGGCAAGGTATCCTTTCGCCGTGAGAAGTATGTTGCCGCAGGCGGCCCCGATGGCGGCGATGGCGGCCGTGGCGGTAATATAGTGCTTCAGATTCACGAGGGAACCAACACACTGCTTGCATTCCGCTATAAACGCAAATTCATTGCTTTAGACGGCGGTAACGGCGAGGCTGCCAAAAGACACGGTGCAAACGGCGAGGATCTTATCATCTCCGTACCTAACGGAACACTCGTTAAAGACGTTGAAAGCGGTAAGATTATAAAGGATATGTCAAACTGCGAGCCGTATATTCTTTGCAAGGGCGGCAGAGGCGGTTGGGGTAACAGACATTTTGCTACGCCTACGCGCCAGATACCCAAGTTTGCCAAAAGCGGAACAAAGGGCGAGGAGCGCGAGGTACTTCTTGAACTCAAGATGCTTGCAGATGTAGGTCTTGTAGGCTTTCCCAATGTCGGCAAATCTTCGATTATCTCACGTATCAGCGCCGCAAAGCCAAAGATTGCGAACTACCATTTCACAACACTTTCGCCAAGTCTTGGCGTTGTTCAGGCAGGCGAGGGCAGAGGATTTGTTGCGGCGGATATCCCCGGACTTATAGAGGGTGCTTCGGACGGACTCGGACTCGGTCACGAGTTCCTGCGCCACGTTGACCGCTGTCGCCTTATACTGCACGTTGTTGACGTTTCTGGTATCGAGGGCAGAAATCCCATCGAGGATATTGAGAAAATTGACGCTGAGCTTGCGCGCTATGACGAGGGACTTGCAAGCCGTCCGCAGATTATCGTTGCCAATAAGTACGATATGATAGATTCTGGCGAAACGAACATTGCAGAGTTTGAAGAGTATGTCAAGGAAAGCGGCAGACAGCTAATCTATGTCAGTGCTATAACGGGCGAAAACCTTGACAAGCTGGTTTCTATGGCTGCTGATATGCTTGAAACATTGCCTCCGCTTACCGTTTACGAGCCTGAGATCGGTGAAGAGGACGAGGTTGTTCCTAAGGGTGAGCGCACTACTACTGTACGCCGCGAAAATGACACGTACTTCGTCGAGGGCGAATGGCTGTATAACCTTATGGGACAGGTAAATACTGACGACTACGAGTCGCTTTCATTCTTCTCAAGAGTTCTCCAGAAGGCAGGCGTTATTGATATGCTTGAAGAAAAGGGATGCAAGGACGGCGATACCGTAAATATTTATGATTTTGAATTTGATTTCGTAAAGTAATTGAATAATTGAAATAAAAAACGCAAAGAATAAGACATTCAACATTTCGGAGGTCTTATCTTTGCGTTTTTTAAAAATCTTTTCTTTGCTTGTTGTTATAACAGCAGTTTTGTACCTTATATGCTTCTCGGCAGACGGCAGTGTGTATAATGATGTCGTGCGTATGCACGTTATCGCCAATTCGGATACCGATACAGACCAGCAAATAAAGATGGAAGTTCGCGATATGGTGATTGAAAGGTACGGCAGCGAGCTTTCAAAGTATGAAAACAGGGAAATGGCGCTTATGGCGGCACAGTCATTGCTTTCAGAAATTGAAAACGAGGTGAACGCGTATCTTTCAACACGTACTATCTACACCTGCACTGCGACTATTGAGGAAAGCTATTTCCCCACCAAAACCTACGGAGAGTACAGCCTGCCGCAGGGTAATTATACCGCGTTATGCATAAGACTGGGCAAAGCAGAGGGGCAGAACTTCTGGTGCGTACTCTTTCCGCCGCTATGCCTCGGCGCGTGCACTGCAGAGGGCGAAGAACTGTTTGTAGAGTGCGGAATTGACAAAGGCGAGTACGAACTGATGAAAAAGGAGAAAACGGTCTACAAGCTGAAATTTCGCCTTTTAGAACTGCTCAACTAAACAAAAATCTTGCAATAATAATTGCAAGATTTTTTGATGTCTTATGTTTTGAAATTGACAGGTGCCTGATTTACCGCAAAATTAAATTCGGTAATATCCCAAAACTCGATGTGGCTTTCTGTGCTGAATGTAAAATAGAAATCTCTGTGACCGTTTCCTGCGCCGAGGCGCACTTCTTTTATGGTAGCTTTTTCACCGTTCAAGGTGATTTTAGCAAGCGTGTTCGCTCTGTCAAGCGTATCAAATCTGCTGCCCTCGTAGTCTACAGTTACTATGGAATTAAGGGTTGTAAACAGGGGTACTATATATTCGTATATGTCCTGAAACAGGCTGAAGCTTAAAACAAAATCACCAGAATCGGTGTCGGAGAGCATAAGGTTGTCTAAATAGTCGATGTTATCTCCTGTAGCATACGATACATTCTCATCACGCTTAAAGGAGAAAGAAATAGACGAAACTTCTTGCAGATTTTCAGGCAGAGGAGTCCAGGTGAAAAATTGCATACTATTTCTTCCGTCAGGCATTTCTATGACCGGCGGAACTTCAATCTTTGGAGCTTCTGTTATCGGCTCGCCTGGGAGTCTTGCGCCAAAGCAGAGGAGAGCCGAGCTGCCTTCTTCTATCCCATATTCCCATCGCATCGTTATGATATACTCTCCGCCGTCACTTGCATTCTGGAAGATATAAGTGTGCGGAGAAAGTCCGGACGGCCGGAAAAAGTCAAGCGGCTCAAATGTGTTTGCGTTATAGATATTGAAAAATCCGAGCTGCTTTGCACCGTCGCAGTAGATATCAAACGGGGTGAAACTCTCATCGCTGAAAGTAATGTCAAGCCAGTTTACCTCATTCTTTATTTTTTCGAGCGAGTCGTCGGTGGAAAGCACCTTTACTACAGCGGTGTTCTCGCCCGAAACCGCGATAAGCCCCGTGTCTTCATATATGTTGGTTTCAAGCTTGAAAATATGATGGATTTTTGAAGTGCCGAGCGTGGTGTAAACACTGCCGTCCTTTTGCAAAAGAACAAATCGCAGGTCGTCACCGTTTAGTTTCCAAGCTTTCGCATTGTCATTTCTAAGCTGTTTTTCATCCATACCGTTTTCCCAGCCCATAACAAGGTCCCTGTCAAAGAAAACGTCAAAATTATACTTTGAAAGCTCAATTTCTTCAAGTTTACCGAAGTTTTTCCAGTTGTTGCTTATGTCGTCTGCTTCTTTGCATAGCAGGTCATAATCTTGGGTTATCGTGAAGAAAGGCGTATTATGTCCCACAAAATAAGCAAAAGAAAGATACGGTGCTGAGTAAATAACCTCGGTTACCTCGTATGCGTGTGCGGTAATGTCTGGCAGGTTAGAATAATCATCCTCTTTCGGATTTGTTAAAAAGCCTACCGCCACCGCTATTACAAGCAGAAAAGAAATAAGAATAATCCAAAAAGCAGGCTTCTTGTAATGCAAAACGCTCTTTATACGCTGCTTTACCCCCACTTCGCCAAACGCAAGAGGGCAGGCGGATATGATTCGGCGAGGCATACTGCAGTTGAGCAGGGCAGTTGAATACGCCTTTTTACTCTCGGCGGTCATATCCTTTATAACTCGCTCGTCACAGGCCAGTTCGATGTCGCGGCAGAGCAGGATGTATGCGGCCCACAGTATCGGATTAAACCAATAAACCGTGAGAAGCAAAAATCCAAGCGGCTTCCACAAGTGGTCGCGGCGGCGAAGATGCGCCTTTTCGTGCGCTATCACATATTCTATATCGCTTTTGTCCATAGACGATGGCAGGAAAATGCGCGGGCGGAAAACGCCGAGTATAAAAGGCGAGGGGATATTGTCGCATACGTAGATGTTTTCACGTATTATCATACCCTCGCGTACACGGATACGCAGGCGAAGATAGCTTATCAGAGCATACAGCGCCATAGCGAGCATACCGAGAATCCAGAAAAGCTCTGCAAATGCTAAAAATACTTGTATAGGATTTATGCTTGTAAGCTCATTCGGCGGTGCAAAGGCTTCTGTAATTATTGGATTTACAATGCTGTTTATCGAATCAACACCGCTGTCTATTGCGGGCTCCTTTG
>JAZSKM010000095.1:0-20502 GCA_045534835.1 Eubacteriales bacterium
ACGCCCCTCCGAGCTTGAGCTTTTCAAGAGAATACTTGAGTCATTTATGGTTGCTGTTTCTCTTGCGGTTGCGGCTATTCCCGAGGGACTTGCAATGGTAGTTACTGTTGTTCTTTCTATCGGCGTTACCAATATGTCAAAGCGCCGTGCAATTATCCGCCGTCTTACCGCAGTTGAAACTCTCGGCTGTGCGCAGATAATCTGCTCGGATAAGACGGGTACACTTACCCAGAACAAGATGACCGTTGTTGACCACTACGGCAGCGACGAAAATCTTCTTGCTACTGCAATGGCACTCTGCTCGGATGCAGAGCTTGACGAGGTAGACGGTGTAACAGGTGGGCCTACCGAGGCGGCACTTGTTGCTTATGCGGCAAAACTCGGGCTTAAGAAGTATGAACTTAAGGTAAAGGCTCCCCGTATTGGTGAAGCTCCCTTTGACAGTATGAGAAAGATGATGTCCACCGTTCATAATGACGGTAGCATAGTACAGTATACCAAGGGTGCACCCGACGAAATACTCCGCCGTTGCACTACCTACGTCGAGGGCGGCGAGATTAAGCCTATGACCGAGGCTAAGATGGCTGAGATTATGGCAGCCAACAAGGAAATGGCAGACCGCGCACTGCGTGTGCTTGCTGCGGCTATGCGACGTTACGATGCGGCTCCCGCAAGTTTTGATCCCGAGGCACTTGAAGAGGACCTTTGCTTTGTAGGTCTTACAGGTATGATTGACCCTGTTCGTCCCGAGGTAAAGGACGCAATTGCAGAGTGTAACAGTGCAGGCCTTCCTGCAATTATGATTCCGGGCGACCCCATCGACACCGCTGTTGCTATTGCAAAGGAGCTCGGTATTCTCACCGAGGGCAGGCGTGCAATTACAGGCTCCGAGCTCTCTGAAATGAGTGACGAAGAGTTTGAAAAGGTATTTATGGACATCGGTGTATACGCACGTGTTCAGCCTGAGCATAAGACAAGAATAGTTAATGCCTGGAGAAATGTGGGCTATGTTACCGCAATGACCGGTGACGGCGTTAACGATGCTCCCTCCATCAAGTCTGCCGACATCGGTGTAGGTATGGGTATCACGGGTACCGACGTTACGAAGAATGTTGCGGATATGGTACTTGCTGACGATAACTTTGCTACTATCGTAGGCGCTGTTGAAGAGGGCAGAAGAATTTACGATAATATCCGTAAGGCTATTCAGTTCCTCCTCGGCTCCAATATGAGTGAGGTTATCAGTATCTTTGTTACAACGCTTATGGGCTTCACTATCTTGAAGCCTGTTCACCTGCTCTGGATAAACCTTGTAACCGACTGCTTCCCCGCGCTTGCGCTCGGTATGGAGAAGGCAGAGCCGCGTATTATGGAGCGTAAGCCCCGTAGCGCTAAAGAGGGCGTTTTCGCAGGCGGTATGGGTGTTGATATCGCATATCAGGGTATTATGGTATCTGCACTCACCATTCTCTCATACTTTATCGGTCACTTTATGGAAACCGGCAACTGGGCAATCACCGACAGCGAGCACGGTATGACAATGGCATTCCTTACAATGAGTATGGCTGAGATATTCCACAGCTTCAATATGCGTTCACAGCGCGGCTCCATCTTCCGCCTCGGCAGCTTTAACAAGGTGCTTGGCTTTGCGGCAGTAGGCAGCCTTATCGCAACCACTCTCGTATGCGAAATTCCTTTCCTTGCAGGCGCCTTCGGCTTTGCTCCCGTTACTCTTACCGAGTATTCTGTAGCAATCGTTCTTGCAGCACTCACTATCCCGATAGTTGAAACTGTGAAGTTCTTCCAGAGAAAAGCAAGCAAATAAAGCAAAAATTCCGCTCGAAAGAGCGGAATTTTTTTGCTTATTACAGCAGTCTTTTTCTCAAATCCTCGGCGGAGCAGGGGGAGAGGTACGCTGGCGGCACGTCAAACACGGTTTTACAGCCGCACATACCCTCATTTTTCATTCTTACTGCTGCGCGTGCGTATGCTACGAGTACAGACGATGTAAATTCAGGGTTTGAGTCAAGCTTCAGCGAATACTCGATAATATGCGAGTTCTCGCAGTTAAGACCGGTTTTTCCGCTGCGGATAACAAAGCCGCCGTGGGGGATACCGCCGTGGTCGCGGTGAAGCTCCTCAAGTGTGATAAAATGCACAGTGGTATCATAGTCGGCAAAGTAGTTTGGCATAGTCTTTATCTCGTTTTCTATGCGTGCCTTGTCGGCACCCTCTTCGGCTACTACAAAGCATTCTCTTGTATGCTTCTCTCTTGTCGAAAGGTCAGGATTTTCACCGTTTCTTACGGCTGTGAGCGCCGCATCTATCGGGATGGTGTACTGCCTTGCATCGACCACACCGTCAATACGGCGTACCGCATCCGAATGTCCCTGACTCACGCCCTTGCCCCAGAAGGTATAGTCTTTTCCGTCAGGGAGAAGTGCCTCACCGTAAAGGCGGTTCAGTGAAAACATACCGGGGTCCCAGCCCGAGGAGATGATAGCGACGTTTTCGCCCTCTTTTGCCGCCTTGTCAACGTTTTCAAAATGCTCGGGAATTTTTGCGTGCGTGTCAAAGCTGTCGATTACATTGAAATGCTTTGCTAAAGCGGGAGTCTGCTCGGGCAAATCCTTTGCACTGCCGCCGCAGAGGATAAGTACATCTATGTTTTCCTTGTGACTGAGTATATCATTTACCGAATACACCTTGACATCTGTAAGTGTCTTGAGCGTTTCGGGCGCGCGCCTTGTAAATACGCCGTAAAGCGCCATATCGTCATTTTGCTTTATTGCACATTCTACGCCCTTGCCAAGGTTGCCGTAGCCTACTACTGCTATATTTATCATTGCGTTTCACCTCACGGAAAAATATATTTTATTATACAAAGCGGAAGTCGCAAAGTCAATGTTTTGCACATAGCTTTTTGAAAAAATGAATATGATATTTTGAGGTGATTTGAGATTACTGCTTTACTTTCGGGGATAGCCGCCGCCTTTGTTTTTATTATCGGCGGCTTTTTTACTTTTAAATTCCGCGCATTTTACATTCGCCGCCCGTTACTCACGCTTCGCGCAATGCCACTTGAAAACGGGGCAAGGCAAATGCTGCTTTCGCTCGGCGGTACGGTTGGTGTAGGTAATATCGCAGGCGTTGCCGTTGCGCTTACTATCGGCGGCGCAGGCGCGGTATTCTGGATGTGGATAGGCGCGTTTTTCTCTATGGCGCTGAAATATGCGGAGATAACTCTCGGTATGCTGACTCGCCGCCGTGACGGCACTGCAGTGCGCGGCGGCGCGGCTTATTATATCAATGAGAGACTCGGCGGTATGGCTGCGGCTCTTTTTTCTGTATTGCTTATTTGCGACTGCGTTATGATGGGCGGCGTGGTGCAGAGCAGTGCAATAAGTGAGTCATTTTTTAAGGCGTTTCATATTTCGCCCGCGGTTACGGGAGCATTGCTCAGCCTTACCGCCGCCATAGTGTTCTTTTTCAAAGTGGATTTGTTCAGGCTGTCGGCATATGCTGTGCCTGCAATGAGTATTGGGTATGTGGCGGCGGCGCTTGCAGTGATTGCCGCGAATTTTTCGGGTGTGCCAAGGGTTTTTGCAGAGATATTTTCAGATGCGTTTTCGCCGATGTCTGCAGGAGGAGGCATACTTGGCACTCTCATTAGTCCTGCCGTGCGGCAGGGGATAGTAAAGGGGCTTTTTTCAAACGAGGCAGGCTGCGGAACGGCACCGTCTGCCCATATAGCATCGAGCGAAAAAGAACCGTGCAGGCAGGCCCTTTTCGGGATTTTCGAGGTGTTTGTCGATACACTGCTGATGTGTACTCTCACTGCCCTTGCTATTCTTCTCACACTTGGGGACGTCACGGGGAAAAGCGGCGGTGCCGCAATCTCGGCAGATGCGTTTGCCACGCTTTTCGGCAGAGCCGCGCCCTGCATTTTAGCGGTGTTTGTTGCTATGTTCGCATTTTGCACTGTAATTGCATTCGGATACTACGCATATGAAAGTCTGTCGTTTTTTAAACTCGGCGCGCGCTTTAAAGACGGATTTACGGTTTTATACTGCCTTTCGCTTTTTGTAGGAGCAGTAGCCGCTCCACGCGTAATATGGGACATATGTGACAGCGTAGTATGCCTTATGCTGATTATAAATACTACCGCGGTTCTGCTTTCGCAAAGGGAGATAGCGGCGGCGCATAAGCGGTTTTACGTCCACATCGGGAAATACGCTTCAAGAGCATCGAAAACGCGTTCACGCTCCGATGGCGGAATAAAAAATGCAATTCCCATATCGGATATGGACAAAAAACGCGGTGAGATGTCATAAAGGCAGCAAAATCTTGCAAAGTGAGTTGTTATCCCCTTGTCACCGAGGATACCCATACCGTGCACCGTGATACGGCAGAGCGTTTCTGTTTTCGGATCTTCCTGCTTCTGTGCGCGAAAGAGCGTGCCACTGTCTGTCAGCCATAGGGCAAGAGGCTCGCTTTTGGGTGAAAAGCCGCGCAGTTTTGCAGGAAAAACCGATATATTTTCATCGGCACTGAAGCCGCGTATATCTGTTAAGTACATATTTATGATTACTCCTTTGTGTAAAAACAAAAAGCTACGGTATATCCGTAGCTTTTTACTTCTAATACATTTTACGCAATTACAGCACTCTGAGTGTAGAGGCATCGCCGAGTTTTTCGCAAATCGCATCAAATTCGCTCTCGGTGAACGCCTTTTCGGTAATGTATGCACCGCCAAGGTCGCATACTTTACCAAGAAGCCTGCAGGCGGTCTTGTCCTCTGTGCGTACATAGCGGCGGCAGGCAAAATCCTCACTCGGACAAACCCCATCGCCCTTGTCCGCGGTAAACTCGGGAGCAAAGGAGGCATCGCCGTCCTTGAGGATAGAGAGAATATCGTTTGCAACCGCGCTTGCCGTGGGGTCTGCGCCTGCGCCTCTGCCGTAGAACATAGTCTGACCGAGAGTTTTACCCGTAACGGTGATACCGTTAAACACATCGTCAACGTGTGCAAGCGGACTTGCCTTCGGGCAAACGAAGGGCGCGACTACAAGGCAGGGAGAGCCGTCTTTAATAATCATTCTGCCGAGCAGCTTTACGGCATAGCCCTGTTTTTCAAGCAGCTTTACGTCCTCGCCCGAGACACCGCTGATACCCACGGTGCGAACCTTTTTTGCATCAGGCAGGATGCCTGTTGCAAGTGCGGTGAGGATACATATTTTACGGCAGGTGTCAATGCCGTCAACATCTGCAGAAGGGTCCTTTTCGGCATATCCTTTTTCCTGCGCTTCTTTCAGCGCATCGGCATAGGATTTACCAAACTCCTTCATCTGTGTGAGTATATAGTTCGTAGTACCGTTGAGAATACCGCTTATCTCAACGATTTCATTGGAGATGAAGTCGGTCACAAGGGGGCGGATTATCGGAATACCGCCGCCAACACTTGCTTCAAATGCGTAGGAAACGCCGTTTTCGCGTGCAGTGCGGCAAAGCTCCTCGCCAAAGGTTGCAACGACCTCCTTGTTGGAGGTAACAACGCTTTTTCCTGCCTTAAGGCAGGCTATAGAATAATCGTAAGCGGGGTGCGCGCCGCCCATAGTTTCGGCTACAAGAGTAATGTCCTTGTCCTTTTCAATAACAGAAAAATCGTGTACAACGCGGCTTTCGTACGGAGTATCGGGAAAGTCGCGCAGGTCAAGGATGTACTTGATATTTACCTCCTCGCCTATTCTTTTTTCTATCATTTTGCAGTTGTTTTCCAAAAGGTCTGCGGTGCCTTTTCCTACAACACCGAGACCGAGTATAGCGATATGTTTCACTGGGCTGTCCTTTCTTATTTACAGAATTCGTCTATATAGCGCGTGATTGATTCGGTGATAATCCTTATTGCTTCTTCGGGACCCTGTATCTCACCCGCCGCAGTTTCCTTATGCTCAAGCGCCTTGTATACGGTGAGGAAATGCTGCATTTCTTCAAAACGGTGCTTTGGAAGCTCGTTTATATTTTTATAGTTGTTGAAGTTCGGGTCATTGAAGGGCACGGCGATAATCTTTTCATCGTTAAAACCGCCGTCTGTCATAGTTATAACTCCGATTGGATAGCAACGGACAAGAGTCATCGGCTCAATAGACTCAGAGCAGAGAACCATTACATCGAGTGGGTCGTTATCCTCGCCGTAAGTACGCGGAATAAAACCGTAGTTTGCAGGATAGTGGGTGGAGGTGTAGAGGATTCTGTCAAGGCGAAGCAATCCGCATTCCTTATCAAGCTCGTATTTTTTCTTAGAGCCCTTTGTTATCTCGATAACACATTCAAAATCATTGGGGGTTATACGCTTTGGGTTCAAATCGTGCCATATGTTACTCATTTATGCGACCTCCATTTTTTATAGATACACTATTATACATCATTTTTTAAAACAATGCAACAAAAAAGAGCCGCAAAAGCGGCTCATAGGGCAAAAATTTGCGGGCTTTGGGAAAAAAGTTTGCCCATTTACAGTATATGACCGTATTTTTGTGTTGCTACAATTTTTTTAAAACCGTTGAAAATTATAAAAAAACGTGCTATAATATATAATGTATATTTATATATACAAATCATAGTAAAGAAATCGGAGGACAGTAAACCATGAGTGACGGCAGCTTAGCTGACGGGAACTTGCGAGGAAAGAAAAGTTTTTATTCGCTCTTTGAACTTGTTTTAAAGTTGCGTCTTATGTATTTCCTTCACGCCTGTCTGATTAGTTGATCGTCGTTTTTTTATTGACGGCTTAAGCTATGAGATAATTTTGGAGGAATAAATTTTGAGTATTTTTTGGCAGCTTGTGCTGCAATTTGCCCTTATAGGACTTAATGCGTTTTTCGCCTGTGCTGAGATTGCTGTAATTTCGGTTAGCGATGCGCGCCTTGCCCAGCTTATTGAGCAGGGGAATAAAAAGGCTATGCGCCTTGCAAGACTTACAAACGACTCTGCGCGTTTTCTTGCCACTATACAGGTGGCTATCACCCTTTCGGGATTCTTTGGAAGTGCGTTTGCCGCGGATAATTTTTCCGAGATACTTACAAATGCGTTCTACCGTGAGGGCGGCTTCTTTAAGAGGGAAACCATAGATACGATTTCGGTTATTGTAGTTACGCTTATTCTTTCGTACTTCACGCTTGTACTTGGCGAGCTTGTGCCTAAGCGCCTTGCTATGAAGCGTGCCGAATCGCTCGCCCTTTCTATGTCGGGCGTTGTCGGTGTGCTTGCAACTGTTTTTCGTCCCGTTGTTGCGTTTCTTTCTTTCTCAACAAACGTTGTTTTAAGGCTTTTTGGCATCGATCCGAAAGCCAAGGAGGAAACAGAGTTTGAAAGGGACATCAAGGACCTTGTTGACCAAGGCTCAAGTCAGGGTGAGATAGATAGCGAAGAACGTGAGATAATACATAACATCTTTGAGTTTGACGAGATATCTGTAGGCGAGCTCGCTACGCACCGTACAGAACTCTCAGTGCTTTTCCTTGAGGATGATATGGAGGAATGGCACAAAACAATCGTTTCAAACCGTCATTCATACTATCCCGTGTGCAGAGATTCGGTAGACGAGGTTGTCGGCGTTCTTTCTGCAAAGGATTATTTTGCACTTGATGATAAGAGCCGCGATAGCGTAGAGAAGTACGCTGTTCGTCCTGCAAACTTTGTTCCTGCAGGCGTGCGCTGCGATGTACTCTTCAAAAAGATGAAGCAGACGAGAAACCATTTTGCCGTAATCGTTGACGAATACGGCGGAGTTACCGGCGTTGCTACTATGAACGACCTGCTTGCAAAGATAGTCGGCGATTTTGACGATGTTGACGACGGCCCCGAAATCGAAACCGTTGAAGAAAATGTTTATGAAATTGTCGGTTCTGCGACTATTGATGAAGCGGCGGAGGCGCTCGGTATTCAGCTTCCCGTTGATGAGTTTGACACCTTCGGCGGCTATGTTATGAGTCTTTACGGCTCTGTACCCGAGGACGGTGTAGCACCCATTATTGAAACCGATGATCTTATACTTGAGAACTGTGTTATCGAGGCTCACCGTGTGCTCAGTGCAAGAGTAACAAAAAAAGAAAAAAACGACGAAACGGAAGAATAGCCTAAAAAGTCGGAAAGATAAATTATAGTTTATGATACTAACATCGCCGACCGAGATTCCTCGGTAAACTCGGAATGACAGGTCGGGTTTTCGCTTTGCAGGGGCCCCCGCTTGTCATCCTGAGCGCAGTCGAAGGATCTTGCGGGGAGATGTAATTACTCCCATAAACTATAGTTTAAGATGCTTGTTTAAAGCAAAAAGCTGTATTATATATGGAAAACTAAAGAGGAGGATATGATGGAAAAGGTCAGAAGAAACAAAATAGTCAGCATCATCCTCGGAGTTTTTCAGGGAATGCTGATAGGTGTCAGCGGTATACTTCCGGGGATAAGCGGCGGAGTGCTCTGCATAGTGTTTGGCATATACAAACCGTTTATGGAGGTGCTTGCATCTCCTATAAGCGGAATAAAAACACATTGGCGCAGACTCTTGCCAGTCGGTATAGGCGCTGCTGCAGGATTTTTTATGCTCGTGAAGGCGGTGAGCGAGCTGCTCACAAGGCACGAGTCACTTGCAACTGCTGCATTCGCAGGACTGATTTTGGGTACGCTCCCCTCACTTGTACGCGCCGCAGGCAAGGAAAGGCGCACAAAAGGCTCTTATATTGCATTTGCGTGTAGCTTTGTCATTTTCTTTACGCTTTTTGGCTGGCTTAAGATTTCAAGCGGCTTTTCAGTAACACCGTCATTTTTATGGTATGTCATTGCAGGTGGAATTTGGGGACTCAGCATAGTTTTACCGGGGCTTAGTTCCTCTGCGATACTGATTTCCCTTGGACTCTTCGGTCCTATTGCAGACGGCGCGGTATCCTTTGATATGTCGGTGCTTATTCCGCTTGCCGCCGGTGGCTTGGGAGCGCTTGTGCTGATGGCAAGACTTATAAACTCGCTGTATCAAAAGCATTTTTCGATTATGTCGCATATAATCATCGGTGTGGTTGTTGCTACCACGCTTCCAATACTACCGACAGATTTTTCGGGCGCGGTCGATGCTCTCGTGCGTATATCGCTTGTAGTTCTGGGCTTTGCAGCGGCAACACTGTTTGATAATATAAGCACACGTGTGCAATAAAAAAGAGCCGAAAGGCTCTTTTTTTATGGCACTGCTCATATAATTTATACAGGAGGTGTGCTATGAAAAAATCATTTGAAGGGTACGTGCTATGTGCACTTTCGGTTATGCTCGTGTGTGTATTTGTATTTTCCGTTTATATGTATGACGATATTGCCGCAATGAGCGAAAACGATACACTGTCTGCGGCGGCAGTCGCTATCCGCAGTTTTATAGACGAAAACGAGGCAGTTGCTGCGTTTCTCGGCATAGACAATGGGGGCGCAGAGGAAAATGGCGCCGATATTTCGGCAGAGGCGGCTGCATATATAGCGAGGTATAATGAGATATATGCGCATCTTGAATAGAGCACTTCTTATCTTTACATCGGCACTTCCGATAGTGCTTTTTTGTATATGTGGGGGCTATGCACTATATATTGCATTTGCGGTCATACTGCACGAATGCGCACATCTCTTAGCACTGCGGCTTTGCGGCGGCAGGGTAAGGTCTTTTCGCCCTGCGCCGTTTGGACTGTGCATTGATTACAGCTCTTCGGAGCTTTCGCTCCTCGGCGAGCTTTTTGTCAGTGCGGCAGGCTGCCTTTTAAACCTCTCGGTTGCTCTTGCGGCGGTGATATGCTACGCAGTTTTCGGGGTGGACTTTATGCTGTTCGGTGTGGTTAACGCTGTGGCGGCGCTGGTGAATTTAATGCCTGTGTATCCGCTTGACGGCGAGAGAGTGCTTTATATTGCGCTTTCATTTGTATTTGAGCCGTTTCTCGCCGCACGAATTTCCTTTACAGTAAGCTACATAATCGGATTTATAGCTTTTCTTTCAGCATCTTATCTTCTTGTGACATCGGTGGCAGGAATTTATCCTCTGCTTTTTTCAATATATATTTTTGCAGGAAATGCAAAAATTCTACAAAAAGGCACACTTTTTTAAAAAACGGAGAATTTGCGAGCATTTTGGAGCATTTTGAAGAAAAATCAAGATTTTGCCGAAGAAAACAGCGGTATTTATGGGGAAAATCCGTATAAATCAAGAAATTTGCAAGATTTTTAGCAAAAAACTATTGCAATTCCCATATGTTTTTTATATAATTGGTATCAACGCAGGCTATGCGCTACGGCGCACGGCCTAATCGGTTAAAAAGGATGTGTATACTCTCAAGAAAATGAGCAAGCTTATCGAACTTGTAAATATTGCGAAATCTTACGATGATACACAGGTACTTAAGGGTATTGACCTGTACATTCGTGACAAGGAATTTCTTACTCTCCTCGGTCCGTCCGGCTGCGGTAAAACCACTACGCTAAGGATAATAGCAGGCTTTGAAACGCCTGATACGGGAGATGTTTATTTTGACGGCAAGCGTATAAACGACCTGCCGCCGTATAAGCGTACGGTTAATACTGTATTCCAGAAGTACGCGCTTTTTCCGCATCTCAATGTGTATGAGAATATCGCGTTTGCGCTCCGCCTTGCTAAACGAAGTGAAAAAGAAATTTCCCAGAAGGTTAAGGAAATGCTCCGCATAGTAAACCTTGAGGGATTTGAAAAGAGAAATATTGAGACTCTTTCTGGCGGTCAGCAGCAGCGTGTTGCTATCGCACGTGCGCTTGCAAACGACCCTAAGGTTCTGCTTCTTGACGAGCCTCTCGGTGCACTCGACCATAAGCTCCGCAAGGATATGCAGGTTGAGCTCAAGAAGATTCAGCAGCGTATGAGCATTACCTTTGTTTATGTTACACACGATCAGGAGGAGGCACTTTCTATGAGTGACACTGTTGTCGTTATGGATGACGGTATCATTCAGCAGATAGGCACTCCTGAGGATATATACAACGAGCCTGCAAATGCTTTTGTTGCAGACTTTATCGGTGAAAGTAATATCATTGACGGCATTATGCACGCGGACGAGCTTGTTGAGTTTGCGGGACACACGCTTCGCTGCGTTGACCGCGGCTTTGCAAAGGATGAGCCTGTTGACGTTGTTATCCGTCCTGAGGATGTTGATATGGTTGACGTTGACAGCGTGCCGATACACGGCGTTGTTGACACCGTTACCTTCAAGGGCGTTCACTATGAGATAATTGTTGACGTTGACGGCTTCAAGTGGATGATACAGACCACAGATTACGCAGAGCCGGGCAAGGTTGTGGGACTGCGCGTTCTGCCCGAGGAGATACACGTTATGAAAAAGTCGAAGTACTCTAATCTGTACGGAGACTATTCGACCTACTTTGACGAGCTTGATGAGGCTGCGAAGGAGGATACGGGGGATGCAGAATAAGCCGCTTATGGCGCGCATAATGGCTGCGCCGCATATCCTTTGGTCGGTACTGTTTATCGTAGCGCCTATGATGTTTGTATTCTACTATGCATTCACCGATAAGAGCGGCGCATTCACTTTAGACAATATCACCCAGCTTGCAAGTCCGAGCTATCTTATTATTTTTGCGCGCTCGGGCGCCTTTGCGCTTGTTGCAACGGCTATATGCCTGCTTGTTGCATATCCGCTTGCATATGCTATCTCGCGCGCAAATCCGCGTATGCAGAAATTCTACATTATGCTGACTATGCTGCCTATGTGGATGAACTTTCTTATCCGTACTTACTCAATTATGGCAATTATTGAGGATACCGGTTTTATAAACACGCTTCTCGTAAACCTCGGTCTTGACCCGCTTCATATGATAAATACAGACGGTGCCGTGATTTTCGGTATGGTCTATAACTACCTGCCGTATATGGTTTTGCCTATTCACACTGTGCTTTCTAAGCTTGACAACCGTCTGCTTGAAGCATCGGCTGACCTTGGCTGCACACCCGCTTCCACCTTCTTTAAGGTGGTTATGCCGATGTCACGCTCGGGCGTAATTTCGGGCATAACTATGGTGTTCGTACCTTCTGTCAGCACTTTCTACATTTCACAGAAGCTCGGAGGTTCGAGCTTTGACCTTATCGGTGACACGATAGAGCGTCAGTTTCAGACCGCTTATAACTATAATCTCGGTGCGGCGATGTCGCTTGTGCTGATGATTATTATCCTTATTTCGATGGCGATTATGAACCGCTACTCGGATGATGAAGGGAGCGTGGTCGTATGAAGTCACTGTCAAAGCTCTATACCACTCTCATTTTCCTTATCCTTTATGCGCCTATCGCTGTTATGGTGCTGTTCTCGTTTAACTCGAGCAATTCCACCGGCGTATTTACCGGATTTTCACTTTACTGGTATAAGGAACTCTTTAACGACCCTGCAACCCTTGCCGCACTCAAGAACACGCTTATTCTTGCGGTGCTTTCTTCTGCGATTGCTACGGTTGTAGGCACTGTTGCGGCAGTCGGCATTTCCAAACTCAAAAACAAGCATATTAAAAGCTCTATTCTGACGGTCACAAATATCCCGATGATGAACCCTGATATAGTCACGGGTATATCGCTTATGCTTTTGTTTGTATTTGTCACCGTAAAGCTCGGTATGTCGCAGAGTCTTAGCTTTACCACTGTGCTTATCGCGCATATCACATTTAACCTGCCATATGTTATCCTCTCGGTAATGCCTAAAATCAAGCAGATGGACAAGCATCTTACCGAGGCGGCACTTGATCTTGGCTGCACGCCTTTTCAGGCTTTTTGCAAGGTTGAGCTGCCTGCAATACTCCCCGGCATAATTTCGGGCCTTATTATGGCGTTCACGCTTTCGCTCGATGATTTTGTTATCAGCTATTTCACTACCGGTAACGGTTTTGAAACTCTGCCGATACGCATTTATTCAATGACTAAAAAGCGTGTTACTCCTGATATGTATGCTCTTTCAACCCTTATTTTCATAGCCGTGCTTGTGCTTTTGGTGCTTTCCAATGTCGCACAGGGCGACGGCAAGAAGAAAGCGAGGGCAAAAAAATGAAAAAGCTTTCTTTGATTCTTCTGGTTCTTTTCTGCATTGTTCTCACCTCTTGCGGTGAGGCGAGCGAAAAGAGAGTTGTAAACGTTTACAACTGGGGCGAATATATTTCGGACGGTAGCGAGGGTACTGCCGATACCAACGCAGATTTTGAGGAATATTATTACGAAACCTACGGCGAGGAGATAGAGGTTATCTATACCACGTACGCCTCAAACGAGGATATGTACGCAAAGCTTAAGAGCGGCGCTGCAGGCTACGACGTGGTTATCCCCTCCGACTATATGATTGCCCGCCTTATCGGCGAGGATATGCTTGAAAAGATTGACTTTTCAAACGTGCCGAACTACGCTAATATCAGCGATGATTTCCGTGGGCTTTACTATGACCCGACAAACGAGTATTCTATTCCGTACACCTATGGAATGGTAGGTGTAATCTACAATTCGACGGTTGTAGATGAGGAGGACACTGGCAAGTGGGATCTTATGTGGAACGAAAAATACGCAGGCCGTATTCTGCAGTTCAACAACTCCCGTGATGCTTTCGGTACCGCTATGTATAAGCTTGGTATTGACGTTAATACCACGAGCGAAGACGAGTGGAGAGAAGCGCTTGAGGAGCTTAAACTCCAGCAGCCTCATCTTCAGGGCTACGTAATGGATGAAATCTATAATAAGATGGAGTCGGGCGAGGCGTCAATTTCCGCTTACTATGCTGGTGACTACCTTTCTATGACCGACAACAACGAAGACCTCGGATTTTACTATCCCGTAAATGACGAGGGTGAAATCGTTACCAATCTTTTTGTAGATGCGTACTGTATTCCAAAGGGTGCGGCTAATAAGGATCTTGCAGAGATTTATATAAACTATATGCTTTCAGAGGAGCCTGCCATTGCAAATGCAGAGTATATCTACTATGCAAGCCCCAATTCGGCAGTGTACGAGAGCGAGGTTTATATTGAGGATATGGGCGAGGACTCTATGGCTGTGCTTTACCCCGAGGGCTTTAGTTTTTCCGAGCAGTATAATAAGATGAGTTATCACAATCTTGACGATGATACACTCCTTCTTGTTAATGACCTTTGGGAAGAGCTGAAAATCAGTAGCGCTACCGGCGAGGGTGTATACATTCTTGCGGTGGTTATCGTAGTAGGACTTGTTGCCTACTGGATTTATCACGCAATCCGTAAAAAGAAGCGTGAAAGATATTATTAAGTATAAAAGGTCGTTCTCCCACGGAGAACGACCTTTTCTTATGTCATTTGCTTTGCTTTGCGGTATTCGTTTGGCGTCATACCAGTTGCTTCCTTAAAAGCACGGTTGAAATTGCGTATGCTTCCAAAGCCGCAGTCAAGCGCTATTTGCGTTATTACTTTATTCCCACGCAAAAGCCTTTTAGCCTCGTCAATTCTTAACGCAGTTATGAATTTCAAGAAACTCATTTTGAATTTTTGAGAAAAAATATGTGACAGATAACTTGGATTGTATCCGAATTTTTCTGCGAGATAACTTAGTGTAATCGGCTGGTCAAAATGCTCGGTGCAATATTTTACAAGCTGTCTTTCAAGATTGTCAGGAAGCGGCTTTGCCTCTGTCAAATCGCATTTTTCAAGCAGTTTGCTGATAAGCACATAAGAATATCCAATGGCAGTGGACAGTGCAAGCGGCGTTTTTTTATTATATTCTTTCAATATTTCTTCAAAGAGAAAGTCAATTTCTTTAGAAGAAACACTTCTTAAAACCGGTGTTGACGGCGTTTTGCCGCCAAATATTTCTCCGAGAACTATACCGTCGCTCGGGAAAAGCATAACGTAGATTTCGGAAGTCTTTGCGGCTATGCCGTTGGAGTGAATTCTTTCGGGAAAAACAAATAAAAGGTCGCCGCCTTTTAATTCATACTCGTCAAAATCCACAGTGCAACTCAAATTTCCGCTTTTTACGTACATTATCTCTATGTATTTGTGAAGATGCTGGGGAAAAGCCTTGCTCGGGTCTTTTTTCCATATGTATAGTTCTTCTTGTTTCGTTTCATACGTAATTGGCATGGTAGCCTCCAAAATCTAAAAAACTGTCCATATTAACTATTAAATTTACTTTTATTATACCATATTTTTGCTATAATGCAAGTGGATAAATGCTTTTTAGAGGAGATACAACTATGGAAAACAAAATTAAAGAGCTTATATCGCAAATGACACTTGAGGAGAAGATATCCTTCAGTTCGGGCGCCGATGCGTGGCATACCGTTGGCATCGAACGCCTTGGTATCCCGTCTGTAATGATGAGCGACGGCCCTCACGGACTTCGCAAGCGTATAATTACCAAAACCGAGAACTACACGGTAAAGGCAACCTGTTTTCCCACTGCATCCGCTATGGCGAATTCTTGGGACGAGGAACTTGCAGAGCGTGTCGGTAGTTA
Organism: Eubacteriales bacterium; assembly: GCA_045534835.1. GTDB lineage: Bacteria > Bacillota > Clostridia > Oscillospirales > CAG-272 > UMGS902. The sequence continues at coordinate 15,530 of JAZSKM010000095.1, forward strand.
TATCGGAAAAGAGTGCCGTGCTGAGCAGATCTCTATTCTTCTCGGACCCGGTATGAACATCAAGCGTTCTCCCACTTGCGGACGTAACTTTGAGTACTACTCCGAGGACCCGCTGCTTTCGGGAAAGATGGCTGCTGGACTTATCCGCGGCGTACAGGGTGAGGGCGTTGCCGCATGTGCAAAGCACTTTTTCGTAAACAATCAGGAAACACGCCGTTTTTCTACCAGTGCAAATCTTTCACAGCGTGCGCTTCACGAGGTGTACCTTCCTTCCTTTGAAACCGCAGTTAAGGAAGCAGGCGTAAAGACGATTATGCACTCCTACAACCGTGTAAACGGTCGCTATACGGGTGAAACTCCCGAACTTATAAACGGCACTCTCCGTGCAAAATGGGGCTTTGACGGTTACGTTATGAGTGACTGGAAGGCAATAAGCGACAGAGTTGGTGCATACAAGTCGGGTACCGACGTTGAGATGCCTCCGAGCTATACCCGTTACACCGAGATTATCGAGGCTTATAATAACGGCGAGATAACTATGGAGGAGATTGACGCATCTGTTGAAAACGTTCTCCGTGTAGTTTACAGCTGTCTCCCGGACAGCAACGTTCCTGCCGTTGATAAGGACGAGCATCACAGACTGGCGGCTGAGGCTGTTGAGGGATGTATGGTACTCCTCAAGAACGAGGGAAATGTACTTCCTTTTGAAAAGGGCAAGCCCCTTGCAGTTATCGGCGGATTTGCAAAGAACCCCCGTTTCCAGGGTGGCGGTTCCAGCCACGTTAACCCTACCCGTATTGACGATATAACCGAGTATCTCATTGACGAGAACGGCTGTGATATCGTGTACGCAGACGGATACGACGAAAATCATAAGACAAACGATGAGCTTATCGCCGAGGCAGTAGCGGTTGCTAAAAAGTGCGGCAGAGCAGTTGTTTTTGCGGGTATGCCCGATTCCTTTGAAACCGAGGGACGCGACCGCAGACATATGCGTATGCCTGATGCGCATAACCGCCTTATCGAGGCTGTTTGCGCTGTTTGCGATAACGTAGCAGTAGTACTTATGGCAGGTAGCCCCAACGAAATGCCTTGGATAGACAAGGTTCCCGCACTTCTCCACGCATACCTTGGCGGTCAGGCACTCGGAAGTGCAGTTGCACGCACCGTTTTCGGTATCGTTAACCCCTCAGGTAAACTTGCCGAAACATTTCCTATCCGCTTTGAGGATAACCCCGCATATCTTAACTTCCCCGGCGACGGCGACGAGTGCTTCTACGGCGAGGATATTTACGTTGGCTACAAGTGGTACGATGCAAGAAAGATGGACGTACTTTTCCCGTTCGGCCACGGACTTTCCTATACTCGGTTTGAGTATACAGACATTGCGACAGACGGCAAAACCGTTTCCGTAACCGTAAAAAACGTAGGCGACAGAGAAGGTAAAGAGGTAGTTCAGCTTTACGCTCATGCACTTCCTCACCGAATTGTTAAAACCTTTATAGGTGAAAGTTCATTCGGCTTTCGCCGTCCCGAAAAGTGGCTTTGCGGCTTTAAGAAGATTTCTCTTGAAGCAGGCGAAAGCAAGACCGTTACATTCGAACTTTCCGACCGTATGTTCTCCGTATACGATGAAAAGGTAGGCGACTATCGTAAGATAGGCGGCGAGTATGCTATGCTTGCAGGCGCTTCCAGCCGCTCGCTTCCTCTTTCGGTTAACGTAAACGTAGAAGAGGATGAGCGCTTTGCACCCGTGATCAATATAAACACAAACCTTGAGCAGCTTCACGTTGACGAGCGCATTCCCGCAGATATTCTTGAGGAACTTATGAAAGAGGTTAAGGGCGACTCCTATACTGTAGGCGAGGGTCTTGACTTCGGTGGACGTCCCGACAGAAGAAGGGAATATGCATACGTACTCCGTCAGTACATTGACTTCCGCGGTGGAAAACTTTCTACTGCAGAACTTAAAGCAATCGTTGAAAAGTACAACGAAAAACTTGCAAAACTTTCCAAGTAAAAATATTAGGGGACGGTTTTTCCGTCCCCTAAATTTTTTTGAAAAACCTATTGACATTATTACTTTAGTGTGCTAATATACATTCAACACAAATGATAGAGGCGCAGTCTTAAAGAGTAGCGTAAGGCATAAAGGTTTCGGTACCGCCCTACGCAAAAGGTAAGATTGCCGAAGTGGTTTTGCCGACCGAAACGGTATAACTGCTGGGGCGTATCATAATATGATACGGACTGTCCCCCGTGCGGTGGAGGGCTGTCGGTGGTTTTACGAATAGTTATGTTTGTTTTTCCATATCTGCTTTCCTATCTTTCGGTGGCTGATATGGTTTTTTTATTGCCACGGCAACAAAAAATATATTTTATTTTCCACAAGGAGAAAAATTATGAGAAACCTTACAAGAATTCTTGCACTCGTACTTTGTGCAGTAATGTGCTTTGCGCTTTGCGCTTGCGGCGGCGAAAAGACCGGCGTTGCTGAAACCGGCGTTTTCCGTGTAGCTATGGAATGTGCATACGCACCTTACAACTGGGCACAGGAAACAGATGCTAACGGCGCTGTACCGATTTCCGGCACTAACCTTTATGCATACGGCTATGACGTTATAATCGCTAAGAAAATTGCTGAAGCTAACGGCTGGGACCTTGAGATTGTTAAGCTTGACTGGGATTCGCTCATTCCCGCACTTCAGGCAGGCACTGTTGACGCAGTTATCGCAGGTCAGTCTGTAACCGCAGACCGTCTTAAGCAGGTTGACTTCTCTACACCTTACTACTATGCAACCATCGTAACTCTCGTTAAAGAGGGCAACGCTTATGAAAATGCAACCTCTGTTGCAGACCTCAAGGGCGCTACCGGTACCTCTCAGCTTGGTACCATCTGGTATGACAACTGTCTTGGCCAGATTCCCGAGGTTAATCAGCTTCCTGCGCAGGAGACCGCTCCTGCAATGCTTGTAGCACTTGATGCAGGCACCGTTGACGTTGTTGTTACCGACCGTCCCACCGGCTCTGCTGCACTTGCTGCATATGACGGCTTCAAGATGCTCGACTTCTACGGCACCGACGGTGACTACGAGGTTTCGGACGAGGATATCAACATCGGTATCTCCGTACAGAAGGGCAATGCCGCAGTTCTCGAAGCAATCAACAAGGTGCTTGACGGTATGACCACTGCTGACTACGATGCACTTATGAACGATGCAATCGCAGTTCAGCCTCTTGCTGAATAATTAATACATACGTGTCCGGGATGACGGGGGATAACCCCGTCATCTTCTGGCGAATGGAGATTAATATGCCTTCTTTTTTTGAAAACATAGTGGAGCTTATAAACCGCTACGGTATGACTTATCTTACCGGCGCAGGCACTACACTCCTCATATCTATTGTCGGTACATTCTTCGGCTGCGTAATCGGCTTTGCCGTAGGTATTGTGCAGACTATTCCTGTTGATAAAAAGCGTGATTCCTACTTCAAGCGTATTATCCTTGCGGTAGTGCGTGCGATTCTCCGCGCGTATGTTGAAGTATTCCGCGGTACACCTATGATAGTTCAGGCGGTGTTCATCTACTACGGTGCAAGAATGGTGTTCGGCATACAGATGGGTATGTGGACTGCGGCATTCTTCATCGTATCAATCAATACGGGCGCGTATATGGCTGAAACCGTCCGCGGCGGTATTATGTCTATTGATATAGGACAGACCGAGGGCGCAAAGTCTATCGGTATGACCCATTTCCAGACAATGATTCACGTTATTCTGCCACAGACCTTCCGTGTAATCATCCCGCAGATTGGCAACAACTACATAATCAACATCAAGGACACGTCAGTGCTTTCGGTAATCTCGATAAGCGACCTGTTCTTTACTCACAAGGCGGCGGCAGGTGCGCTTTATACCTTCTTCGAATCGGCGACTATCGTTATGGCAATATACCTTACTATGACTATGGTTACGTCTGTTCTGCTCCGCAAACTTGAGAAGAAGCTCGGCGGCGATGCTAATTACGACCTTGCCACAACCGACACGCTTGCACTTACAAGCGGAACCTATAATTTCCCTGAAAAAGAGAAGAAACTGGAGGATTTCAAATGAGCGAGTCTATTCTTAAAATAAATCATCTCTCAAAATCCTTCGGCACTCATCAGGTACTCACCGATATCGACTTTGAGGTGAATACGGGAGATGTTACAACGATTATCGGCGCTTCGGGCTCGGGTAAGTCAACGCTTCTCCGTTGCATAAACCTGCTTGAAGAGCCTACCTCGGGTGAGATTCTTTATAAGGGTAAGGACATCACCGAAAAGAGTGTAAATCCCGCATCCTACCGTTCTAAGGTTGGTATGGTTTTCCAGTCGTTCAACCTATTTAACAATATGAGCGTGCTGAAAAACTGTATGATAGGACAGACCAAGGTTCTCGGCCGCTCTAAGGCTGAGGCTGAGGAGAATGCGATGAAGTTCCTGCGCCACGTCGGAATGGAGCCGTATATCAACGCAAAGCCTGCACAGCTTTCGGGCGGTATGAAGCAGCGTGTGGCAATTGCACGTGCGCTTGCTATGGACCCCGATGTACTTCTGTTTGACGAACCTACAAGTGCGCTTGACCCGCAGATGGTCGGCGAGGTACTTTCGGTAATGCGCGACCTTGCAAAGAGCGGTATGACAATGCTTGTTGTAACTCACGAGATGGCTTTTGCAAGAGACGTTTCTTCTAAGGTTGTCTTTATGAAGGACGGCGTAATCTGCGAGAGCGGCGCGCCCGAGCAGATTTTCGGAACCCCGAAGGAAGAGGCTACGCGCGAATTCCTTTCACGTTTTATGAACAACTAAAAAAAATCCGCTTCATATGAAGCGTATTTTTGCTTATTTTAATGCGGAATAGAGCAGCATACCCAGTATATATGCAGAGATTATCTCGCCTATACCAACAGTTGCAAAAAGGAAGAGAAAAG
>JAZSKM010000171.1:0-12884 GCA_045534835.1 Eubacteriales bacterium
AGGTACTCAACGGCATATTTTGCGAGAATGTCGAGTTCAAGATGGCTGTTAGCCTCGTTGTCCATAAAGAGCATAGCGAGGAAGTCGGAGGCCAAGCGGTCTTAGGAAGACAAAAGCTCCTGACAACTCCTTGGCTCACAGAACGACATGGCTACGATCCGACTTAGGTACTCAACGGCATATTTTGCGAGAATGTCGAGTTCAAGATGGCTGTTAGCCTCGTTGTCCATAAAGAGCATAGCAAGGCTGTCGCCGAAAACATAGAGTACGGCAATTGCCGCAATCGAGATTACCACTCCGAATATCATCTTGAAGCGGAAAGTGTGGCGAAGACCGTCGCTGTCGCCAACACCTGCATATTGCGCACCGAAAATTGATGCGCCCGAAACTCCGCCGAAAATCGCAAGATTAAATACAAAAATAAGCTGGTTGACGGCGGCAACACTGCTCATCTGATAGGTGCCGAGACTGCCGACCATTATGTTGTCAAGCAGATTTACAAAGCTTGTTACACCCTGCTGGATTATCAGCGGTATGACAAGCACGAACAGCATTTTGTAAAACGCTTTATCGCCTATAAATTTTTTTCTGAAATTCATTTTATACCTCACGAAGCTTGCATACGTCTACCCAGGAGGTATAGTTTGACACCTCTTCAAGTTCTTTTATCGTAAGCTCTATTGCACTGTTAGAAGAGCCGCAGGCAGGAAATACTGTTTCAAAGCGCTTTAGCGACTCGTCAAGATATACTTTTACGCCATCGTTTATTGCAAACGGGCAAACGCCGCCTACAGTGTGTCCGATTTTTTCCTCTACCTCATCGGGTGCAAGCATTTTCGCCTTGGTAGAAAATGTTGCCTTGTATTTCTGGTTGTCTATTTTGACGTCACCTGCCGCAACTATGAGAATTGCATCCTCGCCGATTCCGAAGGACATAGTTTTTGCAATGCGGCAGCCCTCACAGCCAAGTGCTGCAGCAGCAAGTTCAACTGTTGCACTTGATACGTCAAATTCGCGTACTCTGTGGGCCATTTCTTTTTCGGCAAAGTATGCTTTTACTTTAGCTATTGACATTTTGAACTCCCTAATAAACATTCTTAGGTGATTGTACCACAAACAAACATAAATGTAAATAGATAAACTTGTCTTAACGCGGCAAATATGGTATAATAAATTTACATTATATTATAGGAGGTGTGATATGACAAACTACGGTCTTTTATGTGAAGAAACGCTTAAGGAAATAGTGTCGAAAGGCATTAGACCTACGCTTTTACTCCACGCGTGCTGTGCGCCCTGCGCAAGCTATACACTCGAATATCTTGTAGAGTATTTTGATATCACTCTTCTTTTCTACAATCCCAATATTTCGCCGCAGAGCGAATATGACTTCCGCGCCGCAGAGCTTGAAAGACTGCTTTCTGAGCATCCGTCTTTCAGTGCCGTTAAGCTAATTATACCAGAATATGACAGCACATATTTCTTTGAGATGGCAAATGGCAGAGAGTCCTTAAAAGAGGGCGGAGAGCGCTGTTTTGACTGTTACCGCCTTCGCCTTGAAGAAACAGCAAAGAAAGCGGCAGAAGAGAAGTACGACTATTTTTGCACCACTCTTTCGATAAGTCCGCACAAAAACGCAGAAAAGCTCAACAGTATCGGCGGGGAGCTGGCCGAGAAATACGGTGTAAAGTATCTGTTTTCCGACTTCAAGAAAAAGGGCGGATATCAGCGGTCGATAGCACTTTCAAGAGAGTACGGACTTTACAGGCAGGACTACTGCGGCTGCGCATATTCAAAGAAGGAAGCTATGGAGAGAAAAAATGGCTAACATTCTCGATTATATAGATTGGCGCGGTGACCTCACATTTAAAAAGGCGCCGTTTTGCGAGGTAGACGGACTTGTGCTTTCGCTGCTTTCGTATATGGAGCTTTCGGGAATTGCCGAGGGAGAGACACTTCGCCGCGCGATAACCTTGCGTGATGCTTTAGATGTGTACTTTAAGAAGTTCGGCGATGATGTACCGCCAAAAGGGGCGCTTATCCCTGATGAATTCCCCGAGTTTTTCTGCCGCGCGGCGAATAGCCCTCGCTATGGCGATATGCGTTTGCTACGGTATAAGGCAGTATCATCGCGGGATAGCGAAACACAGTTTGCCGCTTTGTGCATTTCTGTGGGCGACGGCAGCTTGTTTGTATCATACCGAGGTACTGACGATACGCTTGCAGGCTGGAAAGAGAATTTCAATATGAGCTTTATGGATAGCGTGCCCGCACAGCGGCTTGCACTTGATTATCTTAGCAGCGCAGCGCGTGCAATTCGCGGAAAAATACGTGTCGGCGGTCATTCAAAGGGCGGAAATCTTTCTATGTACGCGGCGATAAATGCAGGCAAATCTCTACAAAACAGAATACTCGGCGTATATAACAATGACGGTCCCGGATTTAACAGAGAGTTGCACGAATATAGCGGATATCCGGATGTTTCGGATAAAATACAGACAAGCCTGCCGCACTATTCGGTGGTAGGACTTTTGCTTGAGCATACCAAGGTTGACAAGGTAGTGCGCAGTACCGCAAGCGGAATATGGCAGCACGACCCGTTCTCATGGGAGATAAAGGGTGAGCGGTTTGTAACCGAGGAAAAACTGTCTGACGAATGTCTGGCGGTTGAAAAAACAATAAAAGGCTGGACAAAAGGACTTGATAATGATGAGCGCCGCGACTTTGTGGAGGCGGTATATAAGGTGCTCAGCGCTTCTTTTGCTGAAACGCTTACCGATATTGCATCGGACAAAATGGACTTTATCCGTTCGCTTGCAAAGGTAGAGCCAAAGGTAAGAGAGGTTATTATTTCTGCGGTGAAGCTGCTTGTTAAAGAGGGAATAAGCACTGCTCAAGGGCAGCGAAAGAGTAAAAAGAAAAGTAGCGGTGAGGAGAGAAAATGAACATTATAGTCAGCGCATGCCTTCTCGGCTGTGCCTGCAGATATGACGGTAAAAGCAAGCCTTGCGATGCGGTTATTTCACTTTCTCCGGAGCATACGCTCATTCCGTTTTGTCCGGAAATATACGGCGGTCTTCCAACGCCGAGACCTGCAAGCGAGATTGTAGGCGGCAGAGTTGTAAACAGTGAGGGAAAAGATGTAACCGCCGAATATGAAAAGGGCGCACTCGAGGCGCTTCACATAGCCGAACTGCTTGGGTGCAAGGTAGCCGTTTTGAAGGCGAAAAGTCCCTCCTGCGGCAAGGGGCAAATATATGACGGAAGCTTTGGCGGCATTCTTCGCGAAGGCGATGGAATATGTGCAAAGCTTCTTATGGATAAAGGGATAACAGTGCTTACTGAGGAAGAAATCTACTCGTTTTTTTAGTCGGATTGACAAAAATTGGCATAGGATTTTTGTGGAAATTACCCATAACTTTTTTTCTTCAAAATATGGTATAATATTTACGTTGATTTCCGGTTTTTTGCGGCGCCGCCGCACGAATACAGGGGGTAAATATGAAAGCAAAATTCGAGCCAAACGATACCGTAATGTACGGCGGACAAGGCGCATGCACACTGCTTGAAATCTGTGAAAAGGATTTTGGCGGCGAGGCGAAGATGTATTATGTTCTTCGGCCTGCTTTTTCGGGAAGCTCGGTTTTTTATGTTCCGATTGACAGTGAAACTCTCACTAAGAAGATGAGATTGTTAAAAAACGCATCCGAGCTTCGCTTGGCTGCGATAAACTGCGAAGTTCCCGAGTGGATAGACGAGGACCGTGCGCGTCAGAATTATTTTAAGCAGATTGTTGACGGCGGCGGTACAGGAAGTCTTTTTTCTAATTTTAAGCTCTTGTGCTCAAAGCAAAAGGAGCTTACCGAAATAGGCAAAAAGCTTCGCGCATCGGATGAGAGGGTGCTTCGCGATATCGTAAGACTTTTACTTGAAGAACTTTCGTTTTCGTTTGAAGTGGCAAAAGAGGATATTGAGCCGTTTGTCCTCGGTGAGCGCGACTTATGCGAAAAATAATAATAAAATCCAAGCAACATACTGACTTCGTTTTTTAAGCGGAGTCAGTTTTTTCGTAAAACAATTATGACTACCGGCTAAGCCGGTAGTCAAGCCTCTTATTAAAATAGGAAATACGCTGCGGTACCCAGTGCCACAAGGAATATGAGATTGAGAAGGGTGAATAAGGCGAGATACTTTTTGCTGTCGCCCGGATGCAGAAGCTTGTATTCGCTATAGGTAATAAGGCTTGCAAGCGAAGCGATAAGTGTGCCGGTGCCGCCTATGTTAACGCCGAGCAAAAGCTCTCTGTAGTTGTCGGTAAACTGCGACAGCAGAATTGCACTCGGCACGTTGCTGATAAATTGGCAGGACAGCATTGAAACGAGCAGCGTGCTCTTTTCAAGCAGCGAGGATAGCAGAGCGTGAACCGCATCTATTCTCGCCATATTGCCTGCAAATATAAAGAACATCACAAAGGTTAAAAGCAGGGGATAGTCAACTGCTTTTAGCGCATCTCTGTCTGCAAAGAACAGAATTACGGGAATTATAAACAGTCCTATGTAGTAGGGGATAAACCTGAAAACAAGAAGAATAGAAAAGAAAAACAGCACAAGGTAGAGTACAGTTCTTTTTACATTCAGCTTTTCGGGGAAACTCTCGGATATTGAAAGCGCCTTTTTCGGCAGGATAAGGCAGCATGCGGTAAGCATAGCGACCGCGAGAAGAAAAGGCGGCAGCATTATCTGCATAAACTCACCCGTCGGGATGTTGAATGTACTGTAGAGATACAGATTCTGCGGATTGCCGAAAGGTGTCAGCATACCGCCGAGATTTGCGGAAATGTTTTGCAGAATAAAGATATAAGCCATATGCTTTTCCTGCCCCGTAACAGACAGTGCAAAGTAGCCGAGCGGGAGAAATGTGATAAGTGCCATATCGTTTGCAATCAGCATAGAGCCTATAAAGGTGATGTATATGAGAGCAAGCGACAGCATACGCAGATTTCCCGTCAGCATAACTATTTTACGCGCAAGAATAGTAAAAAATTTGATGTTTCTCAGCGCCGATACGACTGCAAGTGTTAAAAACAGGCAGGTCAGCGTTTTGAAATCGAAATAGCCGAGGTATTCTTTATCGGGTGTGACGATACTGCAGGTTACAAGGGCAGCAAGGGTTGCTACTGCTAAAACGGTATGCTTTTTCAAAAGTTCAACGGCATTCATCAGTATTCCTTGCCTTCTTTCATCATCTCTTTTATGCAGGTGAAGGTCACCTCTTCACCGTGCTCTGCAAGAAGAGAAAGCAGCTTTTCGGTGAGGTCGGAGGTGTCTTTGTGTATCACGCGGTTTTGTTTTGCGCGCAAAAAGTAGTCAAGCGGATGGCGGTCGGTATAGTTTTCGCCCTGATAGATTTTGCTTGCCGCAATTCTGTCGCATACCATTTCAATAGCATAGCGAAGCGGCATTTTTACAGGCTCAACTCTTTTTGTTTTCGGGTTATAGTCGGTCCAGTATTCAAAATGATGCTTGTTGCGCCCTTTATGGTGCATCCACGCGGGTGAGTAGCCGTATTCCTCGCGCTCAAGCTCATTAGGTGAGCGGGTGCCTACATAGAAGCGCGCACCGGGCAAAAATTCGGCAGGTGAATATTTTGAGAGGTCGTGGCGCAGTCCCTGCCACAGTATTCCTGCACGCGCACAGTTTTTTGCAACCTCGTGGCGGTGTCTTGTTATCGTTTTAAAATGCCCTACGGCTCCCTTGAAACTCATTTTTTATCTTCCTTCGTATTGATTCCTATACATTATATTACAAAGTTTTTCCGTTTTCAATATAATTAAGTTGACTTTAGATTATTTTATTGATATACTCAAGGCAAGTTGTTTTGGAGGTGTGCTATGCTTTACGGTGACGGAATTCACGACGATACTTTAGCCCTGCAGGCTATGCTTGATGAATGCGGCATAGTTAAGGTGGAAAAACCGGGTGCATATATTGTCAGCAAGACGTTGATCATTCATTCAAATACAAGGTTTGTACTTTCTCCGGGGGCAAAATTGCTTGCAGCACCTATGTCAAGGTGCTCTCTTATTCAGAATGAGCATTTTGCGGATAGCGGCAGGGACCAATACATAGAAATAATCGGTGGCATCTTTGACGGTAACTGTGACGAGATGGGGATTGATGCCGAGTATATCATCAGTCACCGTGAGGATAATGCCTATAGTCCCGATGCATATTCGGGCAAGCTTCTCCGTTTTGCGGGAGTTGACAGCCTTGCGCTTGAAAAGCTTACCGTCCGCAACCCTTTGGGCTATGGCATACAGATTGCAGATGCAAACGGTTACGTAGTGCGTGACGTATTCTTTGACTATAACTGGCATTACGGTTGTACCGACGGCGTTCATATAAACGGCCCTTCCTATAACGGCGTTATCGAAAATCTTTACGGTACAACCAACGACGATATGATTGGTATGACCACTGTTGACGAGCAGCACGCTGAGGTTACCAAGGGCGAGATTGTGAATATTGATATCCGCAACGTTACTGCAAATAACGGCTATTCGGGCATTCGTCTTCTCTCTGCAGGTGATTTTGATATGAGAAACATACATATCAGCGGAGTTTATGGCACCTACAGACATAATGCTGTGCTTGTTTCGCATCACAATACAAGACCGGGAACAAGAATATGGTTTGACGATATCGTTATTGAGCATATCTACTCGTCAAAGTCGCCTACACCTCTCACTGAGGATTGCTTTGTCCGCTGGGAGGGCAAGGATAGAATGGGTGCGATAATAAAGCATCCGCTTATCTGGTTTGAAAAGGGAATAAACTGCGGCAACGTAGTGATTCGTGATGTAAGCCGTGACGAAAAGGCTGATACAAGAGGCGCACTTATACAGATTGATGAGGGTGCGAATATTGAGCGCCTTATAGTTGACAATGTTAGTCAAAAGGGAACTGATGCACCCGTTTTTCAAAACGATGGAAACATCGGCAAACTCATTGCAACAAACATAGAAGAATAAAAACAGCCTTGGCAACGCCAAGGCTGTTTTACTGCAATGGAGGGGATTTCCTCTTCCGTTTTTATTAAAGAATCGAAAGTAACTTTTCGGTCTTGCCGTTTGCACCCGAAACCGAAACCGTTTTTCCGAAACTTCTCTGTGCCTTCACAAATTCGTGAAGCGCTTCGCAGGCGGTAAAATCCGAATAAGTTACGCCCGAAAGGTCAACGGCAAGGTCATTGTACTCGCCGAGCGCTTCTGCGCTCTTGGCAAGCATATCTGAGTTTGCAAAATAGTAAACGCCGCTAAGCGAAAGCACCGCTTCGCCGTCAGAAAGGCTCTGCTTTATCGCAAGCTTTTCCTTTGAAGAGATCTTTGCACGCTCTGCAAAGTAGATGATAAACGCAAGCGCAACTCCGATTACAATAGCGTATGTAAGGTCGAGCAGAACTGTCGCAATCATAGTTACAAGGAACTGCGCGATAGGTCCCCACATCTTGTTCTTGAAGTAGCACTTTATAGCATCAAATTCGTTCATTCGAATTGCGGTAACCACAAGCACACCTGCCAGTGCCGCATAGGGAACAAGTCCTATTGCGCCCGAAAGAATGAACATACATGCGATAAGGAATACCGAGTGGAACACGCTTGCAAGACGGGTCTTGCCGCCGCTTTTCACTGCAACACTTGTACGTGCAATAGCCGCTGTTGAGGGTACACCGCCGAAGAAAGGAACAACAACGTTTGTTACACCCTGAGCAACAAGTTCAACGTTAGAGTCGAATTTTTCTTTTTTCATATTGGCGGCGCAGGCACCGCAGAGCAGGCTTTCAACCATACCGAGAAGTGCGATGGTAACAGCCGAGCTTGCAACATCGCCGACGAGACCGAGGTTGATATCGCCGAAAGAAAGGCGAACCGAGTTGATAAGTGTGCGCGGAATAGCACCTATTGTGCCTACAGGCACCTTGAACAAAGCAGTGACAAGCGTAATAACGATAATTGCTGCAAGGCTGCCGGGAATATACTTCGCCGCCTTCTTGGGATAGAGGAACATAAGTATAACCACTGCGATAGAGCAGATTACCGCGGGCAAAGAAATGTCAGAGAGGCAGTCGGTAAAGAAGTATACAACCTTGGCAACTGTAGTTTCTCCGTGAAGCGAAACACCGAAAAAGTTGCCGAGCTGACCGAGCGCGATAACCACTGCGATACCCGAAGTAAAGCCGGTAACAACGGGCTTTGGAATAAACTTTACCACCTTGCCGAAGTGAAGAATTCCTGCGACAAGTAAAATGGCACCTGCAAGAAAGCTTGCAGCGAACATTCCGATAAGACCGTGCTCACCTGCGACAACAGAGCCGAGAATAACGGTCATAGCACCGGTGGGACCGGAAATCTGAAAGCTGCCGCCGCCGAGAATACCGCTGATAATACCTGCAAAAATTGCGGTAATCATACCTGCGACAATACCAATCATCGGGTCAGCCGTGCCAACGCTTGCCGCACCGAATGCAAGCGCGAGTGGAAGTGCAACTGCGCCTACGGTTATACCTGCGATTGTGTCGGCTAAAAGCGATTTTCCGTTATAGCCTTTAAATTCGTTTTTGAGAAGTGAAATGAAATCGGTGAAAAGATTTTTACGTTTCATATTTTCTCCTTTTACAGAAGTTATTTCCAAGGAAATATTATATCACCGTAAAATGCAAAAAACAACATAAAACTTGCAATATCTCGGGGGGAAATGTATAATATTTTTGTATAAATTTTCGAAAAACGGATACGGGAACTATGAAACTGTTATTTGAAGCACTTATAAAGTTTTTGCTCGGCATTGCTATTATAGCTCTGCTTTTGTTTTTGCCTGCGGGCACGTTTTCCTACGGTGGAGGGATTTTGCTTTTGGCACTTTTGTTCATTCCGATGTTTGTCTTTGGTATTGTGTTGTATGTAAAAGCGCCGAAGCTTTTGAAAAAACGGCTTGATATAAAGGAAAAACAGAGCGCACAAAAGGGCGTTGTTTTGCTTACTGCAGTTGTGTTTGCGGCGGGTTTTATCACGGCGGGGCTTGATTTTCGCTATGCTTTGTCGGATCTTCCGTACACGGTAGCAGTTATTTTTTCGGTGATACTGCTTTTAGGGTATCTTATGTTCGCCGAGGTCACAAGGGAGAATGCATACCTTTCCCGCACCGTTAAGGTTGAAGAGGGACAAAAGGTGATAAGCCACGGGCTCTACTCTCTTGTCCGCCACCCGATGTACCTTGCAACTCTGCTTATATTTCTCTCAATTCCATTTGTGCTTGGCTCTTGTTTTGCGGTTATTCCTTTTGCATTTTATATTCCGATATTAGTTGTACGCATACTCGGCGAGGAAAAACTTCTCGAAAAGGAACTTGAGGGGTACAGAGAGTATAAAGACAAAGTGAAATACAGACTTATTCCGTTTGTATGGTGACGTCCTTTGCGGTAATGTATACCTTCGTGATACAGCGCAAGTCATCGCTACTTATCACTGCAAAATAAAAATAATGGGAAGCCAAAAGGCTTCCCATTATTTTGGTCTGAGTGACAAGACTTGAACTTGCGGCCTCTACCACCCCAAAGGGCAAAGGCACATTTCACGATTTTTCACCAAAGTGCGAAAACCCTTGTAAATAAAGGCTTTACGGACTTTCTATTTTTCACGAATGTTCATAAATGTTCATAAAATGCCGCTAAAATAAAGACCAAATAAAGACCAAATAAAGACCAAATGGAAAAACGGTACGCCTTTTGATTACACTTTTGATGTAATGATTATTAGGCGAATTTTGCCACTTTTAAGCGACTTTGTTTTTCTCTGCACCGTTTACCTAAATCAACCCACAAAAACGCACACACGAAAGAAAAAGGGCATCAGCGTTGATGATAGCATCATTTGCTAATGTCCTTTTGTTTTTATCGGCTTATATCTCTATGCCCTCGATGGCATTTTCATACATAAACGCCTTAAGCGGCTCTGCATCGCCCGAATTGTAGAAGTTCACAAGGCAAGTATTGAATTGCCCCATGTTCTTTTCCTGTACGGTCAGCATTCCTGCGCCTGCCTGTAGCATAATTTTGTTGGCAAGTACAAGGCTTGTGCGCTTGTTACCGTCCCAAAATAGCTGACTACGCGCACCCCAAGCGAAAGCATTTAATGCTTTATCGGTTGCGCTTGTGTCCTCGTTCAGTATATCGGAGAGGGCTTTGCGGCTCTCTTCCTCGTTCGGGATCGGCGGCAAATAGTCCGTGCCTGATATACCGACCTGTCCTGTGCGTAATTCTCCCCACACAAGGGCTTCATTGCGTGCGATGTATTCATTCAGTTTGCAGACATATTCAAGCGTTGTGGGCTCGTTTATCGTGCCGAGAAGGTAACGCCACGCATCACGCATATTCAAGATCGCTTGTATATCGTCAAGCTGCACACCAGGCACATTTACGCCGTCAAGAATTGTCTTTGTCTGCGGAAAGGTTATCGCCCTATTTTCCATCTTCATACCGCAGTAGATATTGCGTTGTACGGCATCTGATAACGGTTTGCGCAGATTGTTGCGGCATATTCTACGATTGTTATTTTGCGCTACGCTATCTGCCCACCTGCAATTTGCAGGCTCGTAATTGCCGTTTACATCTATACGGTCAAGCGTTAAAAAATCTTTATAACCGTTACTGAGCGACCATTCTTTGAATTTAGCAAAATCTGTTCGCCATTCTTTGCATATCGAAATGCCTGCACCGCCGTAGTATTTGAATTTTCTTGCGTTTGGATTTTCGCAACGGTATTTCATTCCCGCCCAAATTCGATAAAGTCTTGTTCTTGAACTGCCGTGCTTTGTAATACGAATTTTGTGCAAGCAACCGCAACTTTGAGTATTGCCGCTCTTGATGCTATGCGTGTCTACGAATACATTTTTTCCACATTCGCAACGGCACTCCCAAATAACACTGCCTTGCTTTGTTCTTTGTTGCGTAGCACCTACCACTGTGAGAAGTCCGAACTTTTGACCTTGCAAATTTTTATATGTTCCACTCATATCAACTTGTGTTTTTGCGCCCTCTCCGCTATGCTCCTACAGTATCAAGTGTTGCTTTTTGCAATGGGGTAATCTCTAAATTACAATCAAGGGCGGTAACCACCTTTAAAAGCGTATCAAGCTGTGGTATAGCTTTTTTGCTCTCCATTCTTGCTATTACAGACTGCGTTAAATCGGTAGCCTGTGCAAGTTCCTTTTGTGTCATACCCTTTGTTTTTCTTTGCTCTATCAGCATATCAATAATAGCGGCACAGTTCTCAGGCATATTATATCACCTCCGCGAGCGGCACACTGTCAACATAGCAGCAGTCAGGACACAAATCAACTTTGTTATTCCAGACTACATCACTGTCAACAGTGGGGTCTATATCCCATGCTACACAGTGCTGCGCATCTATATACACCCTGCGAAAGTTTTTTATATCCGCAAATGTTTCAAACACCGTACCCGGAACAAGCAACGGTGCAACATTATAAAGCCGTTTTTCTCCGTTGTTAAAGCTCAAGGTTAAAGTGAAATCATCGTTAGGTGTTACACCTACTATGGTTTTTCTGCCCGATGCGAAATACTCCGCCATTTTTCTGTCAAAACCTTTTGACAGATAGTATTCAATGCTTTTTCCCATTGTCTCACTCTCCTTTATTGGTTCTGATGGGGAAGCATGAGCCGTATTATTTCAACGGCTCAATAGCAAATAATTCTTGTTTGCCCTCTGCAAGCACCCAATTTTCCATAAGCTCTTCTTGATGAAAAGCCGCCCAACCTAAAAGCATTTTTAACTGTTTGCTTGGCATCTCTCCCTCGATAACCTCTAAGTCTCTGATTGATACCAATACTTCTTTGCCGCCATAGGTTGCGTGAAAATGCGGCGGCTGATGCTCACGCCAGTTAATATAAACCTTTATTCCACGGAACATACATATTGTCGGCATTGTCTCATCTCCTTTACTGTACTTATATTATAGCATATTTGCTATTAAATGTCAATGGCAAATTCGCTATTTTTGAAATAAAAAGCAGAAAGTTTTTACTCTCTGCTTGCTATGCGTTGCCCTCTCCCTCGCGTTCCATACGCTCATCAATGGCACGTCCGATATACTCGTTCACGCTTTCGCCCTGCGCGGTGGCGTGTTCTTTTATTATGTCCTTTTTGCCTTTCTTGACAACAATCTCAATGCGGTCATAGGTTTTGGCGTTATATCTATTTTTTACTGCTGCGGTTGTTTTTCCCATTTATAGCACCATCCTTTCAGTTATCATTCTATCATATCAAACATACTTCCGCAAGTATGAAATGTGCACAAAAATACTTCCGTAAATTTGTTTACTCTGCATATTGCAATACTTCCGTAAGTATGATACAATAAGGTCAGAAAGTGCAAGGGAGACAACCCACCGCAAAGAACCTTTGACTTGCGGCATAGTATGCGCACGGAGATAAAGCGCAAGACCGCAGAACTCCAAAAAATAATTAAGTGAGGTACACACATGACAATCAAGGAAATGGAAACCAAGGCAAGAGAGCTTCGCGAACTGCAAGCACTCATCGAGGAAGCGCAGGCGGAAGCCGATAGCATCAGAGACCAAATAAAAGCCGCTATGGGCGACAACGACACCGTGCAGGCAGGTGAATACAAAATCACATACAAGCTCGTCACATCCGCGAGAATTGACACCACGGCACTTAAAAAGGCGCTCCCCGATGTTGTACAAGCATTCACCAAGGAAAGCACTACAAGGAGATTTTGTGTAGTTTGATGGAAAGAAAGGACATTACAGGGCAACGCTTTGGAAGATTAGTTGCCGTAAAATCG
>JAZSKM010000110.1:0-4618 GCA_045534835.1 Eubacteriales bacterium
TGTTCACGGCGGCGGAATGAGCTTTGGTACTTCTCCCGAAGCTGCAGCGGCTGTAACTGCTGCTGTAAAAAAAGTTACGACCAAACCTGTTATTATCAAGCTTTCGCCAAATGTTACTGATATTGTTTCTATTGCCAAGGCGTGCGAGGATGCCGGAGCTGACGGTATCAGCCTTATCAACACACTTCTTGGTATGCGTATCGACCTTCGTACGAAGAAGCCCGTTATTGCAAACACTATGGGCGGCTTTTCGGGTAGCGCAATCTTTCCGGTGGCCGTAAGAATGGTATATCAGGTTGCGAGAGCTGTAAAAATCCCGATAGTCGGTATGGGCGGCGTTTCAAGTGCCGAAGATGTTATCGAGCTTATGCTTGCAGGTGCAACCGCTGTTGAAGTCGGTGCCGCAAATCTTGTAAATCCTTATGCGTGCAGAGACATTATCAATGATTTGCCGCGTGTAATGGAAGCGTATAATATTAAAAATTTAAGCGACTGTATAGGAGGAGCGTTATAATGGGAAAGGACGTGATTGTTGCCTGCGATTTCGCAAGTGCGGAGCAGGTGTATAGTTTTCTTGATAAATTCGAAGGTTCAAGAAAGCCCTTTGTTAAGATAGGTATGGAGCTTTTCTATGCAGAAGGTCCTGCTATTGTTCGTGAGATTAAAAAGCGCGGTCACAAAATCTTTCTTGACCTGAAGCTGCATGACATTCCTAATACTGTTAAGAAGTCGATGGCAGTTCTTTCGGGACTTGATGTTGATATTACAAATCTTCACGCCGCAGGCACTGTACGTATGATGGAGGCGGCTATTGAGGGACTTACACGTCCTGACGGAACAAGACCGCTTCTTATTGCAGTAACTCAGCTTACTTCAACCGATCAGGAAAGTATGGAAAATGATCTTATGATTCACGCTCCTATAGACGAAGTTGTTATGCATTATGCATCCAATGCTAAAAAGGCAGGACTTGACGGCATCGTTTGTTCACCTCTTGAAGCGGGTAAGGTACACGGTGTTTGCGGAAACGACTTTTTAACAATCACCCCCGGAGTTCGCTTTGCTGACGGCGATGTTGGCGACCAGAAACGCGTTATGACACCGACAGAGGCTAAGAAAATAGGCTCTGACTACATCGTTGTCGGCAGACCTATTACCGCGGCCGATGATCCGGTTGCGGCATATAACAGATGCGTTGAAGAATTTATCGGCTGATTGAGGAGATAATTATGGAAAGCTATAAGAGAGAATTTATACAGTTTTTGCAGGGAGCAGGCGTGCTCAAATTCGGTGACTTTACCGCAAAGAGCGGAAGAAAAATTCCGTATTTTATAAATGCAGGCGAAATTAAAACCGGCGAGCAGATGGCAAAACTCGGCGAGTTTTATGCAAAAAGCTATCTTGAAAAGGTAGGTAATAAGAGAACCGTTCTTTACGGCCCTGCTTATAAGGGAATTTCTATTGCTGTTTCTGCTTCGATTGCACTTGCTAAAAACGGTCTTGATGTTCCTTTTTTCTTTAACAGAAAAGAGGTTAAGGATCACGGCGAGGGCGGTGTTTTTGTAGGATATGTACCAAACGAAACCGAGGAAATCGTTATCGTAGAGGACGTTATTACTGCTGGAACCGCAATTCGCGAGAGTATGGGAATACTTGAACATCTTAATGCGAAGGTTGCCGCAACCTTTGTAATGGTTGACCGCAAGGAAAAGGGTCAGACTGAGAAGTCTGCTATGGGTGAGATCTCCGATAAATACGGTTTCCCTGTATACTCAGTAGTCGATGTTTACGATATTATCGAGTATCTTGAAGAAGATCCTGCAAATAAAGAAAACGTTGACCGAATCAAGAAGTATCTTGAAGTAAACGGAGCAAAGGCATAAAACAAATTCACCAAAGGGGATTTTATCAAAATGCGAAGCCTTATTGATATTTGTGATTTTTCTGTTGAAGAGCTTCAGGAGCTGATGGACACCGCGTGTGACATAATCGCAAATCCCAAGGACTATTCCGAAAAATGTAAAGGTAAAAAGCTTGCAACACTCTTTTTTGAGCCGTCCACTCGCACAAGACTCAGTTTTGAGGCGGCAATGCTTGAACTCGGGGGCAGTGTTATCGGCTTTTCTGAGGCAAACAGCTCTTCTGCTGCAAAAGGCGAGAGCGTAGCAGATACTGCAAGAGTAATCAGCTGTTACGCAGATATTATGGCTATTCGCCATCCTAAAGAGGGCGCGCCTTATGTCGCTTCAATAAATGCTACCGTTCCTGTAATTAATGCAGGTGATGGAGCTCATTGCCATCCTACTCAGACGCTTACAGACCTTCTCACTATTTATCGCGAGAAGGGACGTACTGAAAACCTTACAGTCGGTTTTTGCGGCGACCTGAAATATGGGCGTACTGTTCATTCTCTTATTTCGGCATTGTCCAGATATAAGGGTATAAGAGTAATTCTGATATCGCCTGAGGAATTAAAACTTCCCGGATATATAAAAGCAGAGGTTCTCAAAAAGAACAAAATGATGCATACAGAAACAACATCTCTTGAGGGTGCTATCCCTATGCTTGATGTTCTCTATATGACTCGTATTCAGCGTGAGCGTTTCGATGATCCGTCTGAGTATGAGCGTCTTAAGGACAGCTACATACTTGATATTGAAAAGCTCGAAAGTGCAAAAAAAGATTTGTGCATACTGCATCCGCTTCCGCGAGTTAATGAAATCAGTGTCGCTGTAGACAGTGATCCCCGAGCTTGTTATTTTAAGCAGGCGCTCAACGGAAAATATATTCGTATGGCACTTATTTTGAAGCTTCTTGCGGAGGCACAAAATAACTGCACGCCTTGTACACAGGATCTGGTTTATGACATTCTCTATTGTAAAAATCCGAAGTGTATTACGAAAACCGAGCAGGAGCTTCGCCACTGCTTTAAGGTATGTGACAGTGAAAACGGTATTTACAGATGTGTGTACTGTGAAGAAAAGGCGAAGGTCAAAAACAAAGTTTTGGAGGAAAAATGAAAAAAGTTGGAATTGTTATGGGCAGTGACAGTGATCTGCCTATCATTCGTAAGGCTACCGATATGCTTTCGGCGCTTGATATACCTTTTGAAGTTCATGTGTATTCTGCTCACAGAACACCTGCCCAAGCCAGCGAGTTTGCAAAGAACGCGCGCAAAAACGGCTTTGGCGTTATGATTGCTGCTGCAGGTATGGCAGCGCATCTTGCAGGTGCCATTACTGCTAATACTACGCTTCCCGTTATAGGAATTCCTTGCAAGTCGTCCAATCTTGACGGTCTTGATGCGCTTCTTTCTACTGTTCAGATGCCCACGGGTATTCCCGTTGCTACCGTTGCTATTAACGGTGGTGCAAACGCTGCTTTGCTTGCGGCGCAAATTCTTGCAGTGAGCGATGCCGAGCTTGCAAAAAAACTTGACGATAAACGTGCTAAGGATGCTGCGGTTGTCCTCGAAAAGGATGCTGCTGTAGCGGCTGAGCTTAACAAATAATTTTATTTTACCCACAGTAAGGAGAGCCTATGGGAGGATTTTTTGGTGCTGTTTGTCAGCACGATGCGCTTACAGATGTTTTCTTTGGAACCGACTATCACTCGCACCTTGGTACGCGCCGTGCGGGTATCGCAGCGTACGATAAGGAGATAGGCCTACAGCGAAAAATACATAACATTGAAAATTCACCTTTTCGTACCAAGTTTGAAAAGGTTTTTGAGGAAATGAAGGGCACTTCGGCAATAGGCTGTATCAGCGATACCGATCCACAGCCGCTCTTGATTCGTTCAAATCACGGAACATATGCGATTTGTTCGGTCGGTGTCATCAATAATGCAGACGAGCTTATCGATAAATATCTTAACAATTGCGGCCTGCATTTTGATGCTATGACAGGCGGCAAGGTTAACTCTAACGAGCTTTTAGCCGCACTGATTGATCAAAAGCTTACCTTTGCCGAGGGTATACGGTTTGCGCAGACAAGCATTGAGGGTTCTGCCTCTATTCTGATTTTGTGTGAAAACGGTCACCTGATCGCTGCCCGCGATTATCTCGGACGTACCCCCGTTCTTATCGGAAAAAGTGATGAAGGCTACTGCGTCTCTTTTGAGTCATTTGCTTACCAGAAACTTGGATTTAGCAATGAAAAAGAACTCGGTCCCGGAGAAATCGTCGAGATTTCTTTGGACGGCATCGAGACACTCGCAAAGCCTAACAAGGAAATGAAGATATGTTCATTCCTCTGGTCGTACTACGGATATTCAACGTCAAGCTACGAGGGTGTGAATGTTGAAGCGATGAGATACCGTAACGGTGAGATCATTGCGGCTACGGATAAGGAAAAAGGGCTTGCTCAGGATATTGATTATGTCGGCGGTGTTCCGGATTCCGGTACACCTCACGCTATCGGTTATGCGAATAAAAGCGACATCCCGTTTGCCAGACCGTTTATTAAATACACACCGACTTGGCCACGCAGTTTTATGTCGGCTAACCAGCTTGACCGAAAAAAAGTCGCTAAAATGAAGATGATTCCTGTTCACGACCTGATACAGGACAAAAAACTTTTGTTTGTAGATGACTCTATTGTTCGCGGAACACAACTTA
>JAZSKM010000115.1:0-10140 GCA_045534835.1 Eubacteriales bacterium
CGCCATTATGATTATCTTGCCGTAACGGAGCTTTTCAATGTTGAAGCTGTCGCCGATACCGCAACCGAGCGCGGCGATAATAGGTGTGAGCGACTCGTTGCCGTAAACCTTGTCGGCACGGCTCTTTTCAACGTTCAATACTTTACCGCGAAGAGGCAGTATCGCCTGATAACGCGAGTCACGTCCGCTCTTTGCACTTCCTCCTGCCGAATCTCCCTCTACAAGATACAGCTCTGTAAGCTCCTTTGACTTTGACTGGCAGTCTGCAAGCTTACCGGGGAGTGTCGTATGCTCAAGCGCGCCCTTACGGCGTACATTTTCTCGCGCCTTGCGCGCTGCCTCGCGCGCTATTGCCGCGGAAAGTATCTTTTCTATAATCTGTCTTGCCTGATTTGGATTTTCCTCAAGAAACTCCTCAAACTTTTCGCTGATTATGCTCGAAACGAGAGTTCTTACCTCGGAGTTACCAAGCTTTGCTTTAGTCTGGCTCTCAAACTGCGCATCTGTCAGCTTTACGCTGATTATCGCACATATTCCCTCAAGCACGTCCTTTTGAGAGAGTGAGGGGTCTTTTTCTTTTACGATGTTGAGTTTCTTTGCATACTTGTTGATACTGCGGAGCATCGCGGAGCGGAAGCCCTCAACGTGTGTACCGCCGTCTATAGTGGACATATTGTTTGCAAAGGAAACCACCATATCGTTGTAGCTGTCGTTATACTGGAGCGCAACCTCGGCAATTATATCGTCCTTTGAGCCGCTGATGTAAACCACGTCGTCGTGAATAGGTGTCACCGCGCGGGTTTCGTTGAGATACTCAACATAGCTGACAATACCGCCCTCAAACTTAAGGTCTGCTTCGGTGACAGGGTCGGTACGGTTGTCGCGCAGTACAATATGCACTCCTGCGTTAAGAAATGCCTGCTCGCGAAGACGGTTTAAAAGTATCTCGTACTTGAACTCGGTCGTATCGGTGAAAATGTCGGGGTCGGGCTTGAAGCGAACATAAACACCGTGTTTGTCCTCGCTTGCATCCTCCTCGTAAAAGGGGCGCGCAACCTTTCCCTTTTCAAAACGCTCTGTACAACGCTTGCCGCCGTGATAGTTGTCAATTTCAAGCCACTCCGAAAGCGCATTTACCACCGATGCGCCAACGCCATGCAGACCGCCCGCGATTTTGTAACCGCCGCCTCCAAACTTGCCGCCCGCGTGGAGCATTGTATAAACGACTTCAAGCGTAGGCACACCCTTTGTCGGGTGAATACCGCTGGGTATTCCTCGGCCGTTGTCCTGCACAGACACACTTCCATCTGTGTGAATTTCAACGGTTATCTGCTCGCACGCACCTGCAAGAGCCTCGTCTATAGAGTTGTCCACTATCTCATATACAAGATGGTGAAGTCCCTTTTCCGAGGTAGTACCAATGTACATACCGGGGCGCTTTCTTACTGCTTCAAGACCTTCGAGCACCTGTATCTGACTGTCATCGTAGGTGTTAAGGTTCCTTTCTTCCATTGACTTTTCCTCTCTGCTTATTTGTAGCTTGGCTTTTTAATACGGCTTGCAAGTGAAACTGTTGAAAGCTGTGAAATGCAGACCGCCGCCGTGTCTTTGTTTTTTTCGTAAAGTATAAAGGATTTCGGAATTTCTTCTTTGGAAAGATCCAGATTTCCTTTTTTTTCGGTAGCTTTTAAAAATGAACGCGTGTCAGCACCGATAGTCGCATTGTCCATATCAAAAATACCGATTATGCTCTTGGTACGGATAATTTTGTTGTTTCCTGCGTGTAGGTACATAGTTAGAACTCCTTTGGGTACGGGGTACGAGGGGTGTTCTTTCTTAAAAAGAAAAAACCAAAGAATAACTGTAAAAATTTATATCAGTAGCCACGGCTACACATATACTTTTTTACTAAAAAGGTTTGGACGGGGCGGAACCTTTCCTTAAAAGATTCTGACAATAATACCTTCCACCATCTACCTCTATCATATTGACTTCGCTGAGGTTAAGGTAATCGCCTTTTTCGCAGGCGGTTATTATCATTTGTCTTCCGAGAGTGCGCGAAAGCACGTACTTTTTTCTATCCTCGTCAAATTCGCCGAGCACATCATCAAGAAGATAAACCGGCGACTCACCTTTTTCAGCAGCAATTATCTCTCCCTCTCCTATTTTAAGAGCAAGTGCTATTGAACGCTGCTGTCCCTGCGATGCAAACTGTCTTGCATCCTTACCGTTTATTTCAAACAGAATATCATCTCTCTGCACGCCGAAAAGACATATTCCAGCCGAAATTTCTCGACTTTCGTTTTCGTTTAAAAGCCTTTCAAACAGTATTTTAATTTCTTCAAAACGGGTGAAATCGGCAGAAATCTGCGAATTATATGAAATTTTTATATTTTCTTTGCCGCCGCTTATCTCGCTTACGGTTTTACACACGCTTTTTGAAAGCTTTTCAATATAATTTTTCCTGTATATATAAATTTTTGCATTTACTTCGGAAAGCCGCCCGTTATAGGTATCAAGAAGATTTTTATCAATACCGTTTTCACTTTTAAGGAGTGCATTTTTATTTTCTGTCAGCTTTTTATGCTCTGCGAGGAGCAAAACATACTCGCTATAAAGCTGAGAAAGCGCGATATTTAAAAATTCTCTTCTCTCGCTCGGCGCATTTTTTATAATTGAAAGGTGGTCGGGACAGAATAAAACCGCATTGAATTTTCCAATAGTTTCTTTAGCCGAAACCTTTACACCGTTCAAAAATCTCTGCCTTGCGCCATCATAATATCTGTACTCAAGACTGTTTAAACCGTCTTTTCTCTCAAAGTCTATTTTTATGACGAAGCCCTTTTGAGAAAAGCGGACAATATCGCTGTCCTTGCCGCCGCGAAAGCTCTTTCCGCGTGCAAAAAAGTAAACAGCTTCGAGTACGTTTGTTTTTCCCTCTGCGTTTTTTCCGTACAAAAGATTGACTCCGTCAATAAAGTCTATCGACTCATTTTCGGCGTTTCTGAAATTATCCAGTTCAATCTTTAAAATTTTCATTCTTTAATTTTAAGGGGAAGAACCATATAAAGATAACTGTCGTCACTCTCGTTATCCACAGGCTCAAATGTAACGCTGGTAAATGGTGAAGAAAGGCTTATTCTCACCTTTTCGGTACTTATGGAACGCATAGTGTCTATAAGGAAGCGGCAGTTGAAGCCGATACTTATATCATCGCCTGTATGTGTGCATTCGATTTCTTCAAAAATATTTCCGTTTGCACTCTTAGAAGTCACCTGCAAGGAATTTTCAGTAAAATTAAGCTTTACATAATTCTTTGTAGCACCTGCAATTTTCTCCTCGGAAATGAGTGCAGCTCGCTCAAGCGCATCTGTAAATGCTTTTGCATCAACCTCGCTTACAATAGGCTGATTTTTCGGTACAAGACGGTCATAGTCTATATACTCACCCTCAACAAGTCTTGAGGAGAACACAAGATTGTCCATATTGAAAATGATATTTTTATTTGTAACCATAATGGTAACAAATACATCAGGCTCATCAGAAAGCATCTTTACAAGCTCGGTAACGGTCTTACCCGGAACGATAAAGGATGTTCTCTCAAGCGAGTCAATAACGCTTATAATAGGTGTTCTGAGATTACCTATAGAAAGCTTGTATGAGTCACAGCTTACTATACGGATATTGTCCTTTTCAAGCTTGAAGAAAGCGCCGCAAAGTACGGGCCTTTGGTCGATCTGCGCTATAGAATGTGCAGTTTTAAGTATCATTTTTTTAAGCGCGCACTGCTCCATAGTAAATGATTCTCTGCCTGCAATAACAGGCATCTGCGGAAAGTCCTTTGCAGGAAGAGCGTGGAGAGAAAATGAACTTCTGCCGCTCTGGATCGTAACAAGCAGACTTTCATCAACAGTCATAGTTATCGTATTTTCGGGTAAAATACGGATAATGCTGAGAAATCTCTGCGCATTGATTACACAGCCGCCCTCGATAATGACCTCTGCCTCTACAAAAGAGCGAACACTCTTTTCCATATCGTAGGTAGCCATTTTAAGACCGTCATCACTGCTCTCAATAAGCACACCCTCAGTAAAGGGATGTGTGTTTCTCTGCGAAACTGCGCCCATTGAACGGACAAGCTTTTCAAGCATTTTTGCTTTTTCAAATCTGACCTTCATTTTTTGTCTCCGTTTTTTATAATTTTATAAAAAGATAATATATTATTTTAGAAGTATAAGTAGTAGGGACTGTTAATTAGGTGGAAAACCTGTTTTTCCTTATAATACCTGACATTTTTTAGAACAAAAGTTTAAAAATAGATGTGTGAAACTTTTGAATTTAAAATAAGGTATGTGGAAAACTTTTCTCCACATTTTAAATGTGAATAAAAAATGTCTAAATTTGTGGGAAAAATTATGATAAACTTTCTTTTATATCCTTTAAAAGCTGTAAAAGCTCTTCTGCAAATTCGTTTGATTTATCCTTTTCGCCCTCGATTTTTTTAATTGCCGCCATTACAGAGGTATGGTCGCAGGAAAAAACCTTTGCAATATCGGTATATGTCATATCAATTGCTTCTCTTAAAGAATACATACAAACGTGTCTTGCAAGAACTATATTTGAAGTTCGCTTTTTACCCACAATAGTTTCTTTTGAAATATTGTACTTGTCACAGACAGCGCCGATAATCTTTTCAACCTTTACACTTCTCGGCTCATCCTGAGGAATAAGATGTGCAATTTCGGTTTTTGCAAGCTCAAGCGTGATTTCTCTGTTCATTATAAAACGCATCGCCGCAAGCTTTTTTATACCGCCCTCGATAAGACGTACATTGTCTTTAAGTTTTTTTGACATAAATTCAACAACGTCCTCGTTAAGAGTAAGGTTAAGTTCTTCTGCCTTTTTGCGGATAATAGCCATACGAAGTTCGGCATCAGGTGGAGTAATGTCAGCGGAAAGTCCCCACTCAAGTCTTGTGCGTATTCTTTCCTCAAGATTTTTCATCTCGCGGATCTGGCGGTCGCAGGTAACTATAATCTGCTTTTGCGATTCATAAAGAGCATTGAAGGTGTGGAAAAATTCGTCTTGCGTTGCGGCTCTTCCCGCGATAAACTGAATGTCGTCAACAAGCAGGATATCCGCGGTACGGTACTTTTCCCTGAACATCTCTGTCGAATTGTTTTTGATAGCCTCGACAAGGTGATTTGTAAACTCCTCGCCCTTTATGTAAACTACTTTAAGAGTAGGGTCCTTCTTAAGGAGAGCATTTATTATTGCATACATAAGGTGGGTTTTGCCAAGCCCGCTCTTACCGTGAATGAAAAGAGGGTTGTACGTAACCTCATCGCTGTGTGCTATAGCATAGCAGGCGGCGTAAGCAAATTTGTTTGAGTCGCCCGAAATGAAGTTTTCAAATGTGTAGTAAGCAGTTGACTTTTTATCGGGAGAAATAACCTTTATCGCATTATCAAGCTCTTTTTGATTTTCTATTATGTCCTTTTCTTCTTTTTCTGCCTTGTATTTTAAATAAAGCTCCTTTGCTTCTTCAAAAGAAGAAACATTCACACCCGAAAGGATAACAGGTTCTATCTCAAAGCCGAGAACAGAAGAAAAGTTGTCCTTGAGAATGTCGATATATTTAGCTTCTATAAATTCCTTTTTAAAATCTTTTTCTATGGTCATAAGAGCGATATCCTCGCCCACGTAAATAAGCTTTATATCCTTAAACCAGAGTTCGAGTGAAGATTGTGAAAAAATTGTTCCGAGTGAGGAATATACTGCCTGCCATATTTCCCTGAGATCATCAAATGGGTTCATAAATGTCTCCTTTCTTTCAAAAAGATAATTATACATTATAAAGTATAACATATAATAAAAGTTTTTGCAAGTGTAATATTATATATTATTATAATATATATATATAATTAGCATTGATTTTTTTGTTTTGTAGTGTTATCATAAAACAAAAAAGGAAAAAAATATGGAATCTAATATTCTTTTATGGATTCAGGAAAATTTAAGAGGCGATTGGCTTAGTCCGATAATTATAGGTATTACATATCTCGGTAACGCAGGAATTTTCTGGATCGCTCTTTCTGTTTTATTACTTTGTCTGCCAAATTACAGAAAACTGGGTTTAACCTCGGGTGTTTCTCTTATATTTGACCTGCTTTCGGTAAATATTTTTATAAAAAAAGCCGTTGCAAGAGTAAGACCTTATGAGGTTATAGAGGGTTTAACTAAAATTATAGGAGCGCAGAGCGACTATTCTTTCCCGTCGGGACATACAGCTGCATCCTTTGCGGTTGCAACCGTTCTGCTTATGCGCGCGCCAAAGAAGCTTTCAATACCTATGTTTATACTTGCCTGCCTTATTTCTCTTTCACGCCTTTATGTCGGCGTTCATTACCCCACCGATATTCTCGGCGGCGTAATTATAGGTGCAATTTGCGGCATCGCGGCTGTTTATCTTGTTGATTTTATCTGGAAAAAGGTAAAAAAATGAAGATAAAAGAATATGCAGGAATCTTTTAAGAAAAGATTCCTGCACCCCAAAGCCTTTTCAAAAAACAAATTTTAATATTTTAAAAATAATTGTTGACAAATGAAAAAAGTGTTGTTATAATAATACAGTCGATGCTGCTATGGCTCAGTTGGTAGAGCGCGTCCTTGGTAAGGACGAGGTCTCCAGTTCGAATCTGGATAGCAGCTCCACAAACAAAAAACCACCCAGTTGGGTGGTTTTTTGTTTTGTTGTTTTATGCAAAGATTCGAACTGCTCATTTTTGCTTTTGGTAAGATAAATTATAGTTTATGATAATAACATCGCCGACCAAGATTCCTCGACAAGCTCGGAATGACAGGTCGGGTTTTCGCTTTGCAGGGCCCCGCTTGTCATCCTGAGCGCAGTCGAAGGATCTTGCGGGGAGATGTTGGTACTCCCATAAACTATAATTTATCTCCCAACTGCAAATTCATTTTTACGACAAATCTCATAATGGAAATAAACAAAAACAATATTTCCCGTTTTTCAAAGTCAAAACAATATAAATATATACAGCCGCTTGTGACACGCTTTTTTTTATAGCTTTCCTAAAATAAAGACACCAAAAGAAAGGAAAGTCAAAAAATGAAGGAAATTTCACTTGCCAAAGGCTTAAAACTAAAGGAATTTATCGAAAACTCAAAAAACCTAAAAAAAGCGGCTTCCATATTTTCTCCCATAATTTTTTCACTGATAATGGCATCCGCTAAAATGCCGCTTTCTACATATCCGCTCGGATTTTCACTGCTTAGCGCTGCCGTAAAAGACACATTGTTTTTCTACGTAGGATGTATGATTTATTCTCTTTTTTCGGGAAACTTTGTGCTGGCTGTCGGATACACGGCGGTAGTAGTGTTTAGATTTATTTTTTCAAAGCTGTCGGACAACCGCTTTACGTTTGCATTTAAAAACAAAGAAATTTTTTCGCTTGATAATGTATTCTGCGAGGGAGAGAGCCTGAAAATGGCGGTCGCCGCCCTCGGCGCCTTTACAAGCGGAATGTTAAAAACTGCGCTTGGCGGATTTTCTGTAGGCGACCTTGTGGGAACTGTCTTTTGTATAGTAATTTGCCCTGCCGTGTCATACCTATTTTCGGGATATTTCTCCGCCGCGGAAAAAAGCGGTTTTCGCTATGAAGCAGGTTATATGTCTCTTCTTTGCGGAATAATATTTGCACTTTCGGGACTCTACTTTTTTGGGATATCCATACCTGTATTTTTTGTCGCACTGCTTACATTTTTGCTTGCAAAAAGCCGAAGTCCGTCTGTCACAGCGCTGTTTTCGCTTATCAGCATTATCGGTGCCGCGCCGCTTTTGTCGCCTGCATTTGCCATTTCCGCGCTTCTTGCGGCAATGCTCTATGCGCGCTCCCGTCTTTACTCGGTCTGCGTAGGTGCTATATCCTTTGCATCTGTGTCATATTTTTTAGGTGGTATTTCCCTTTTTGCATCGTCATTTCCCGAATTTTTAGCGGGCGCAGTCATTTCAATTCCCATAAAAAAAGAGCTGTGTGAGAGCTTTTTGCCCTTTTTTGGGTACGAGGATAGCAGGAAAATCGCCGCAGACACTCAAATTTTGACCTACAGAGAGCAAAAAGGGCGTGAAAGCATAGAAGATATATCAAAAACCTTTGAACAGCTTTCAAAGACGTTTTTCGAGCTTTCGGACAAGAATACGCGCATAGGTATTTTCGACACGCGGCAGATATGCGACCGCGTGTGCGACCGCTACTGCCGCCGCTGTGCGGCGCAGTCGCTTTGCTGGGAGAGGGACTATGCCGTAACTCTTGATACGATAAATAAAATAAGTGCGAAAATTTATAAGAGCGGCAGAGTTGAGCTAAGCGACCTGCCAAAGGAGTTTACGGCGCGCTGCCATAACGCAGAGCGGCTTGTGTGCGACATTGAAAAGGAAAATACAAGAGTACTGCGTTCTCTTTTAAAAGAGGATAAAACACGCGCTTTTGCCGTAGATTACGCGGTTTTTTCAAAGATTCTCACCGAGGCGCTTGAAAAAAACGAGGCAGAATATGCCCCCGATGCGAAGATGCGCGAAAAGGTAAAAAAGGAGCTTGCAAGCATTGGCTTTACCGCAGATACGGTAGGTGTTTATGGGGCAAGATGTAAAAAAGTTTACGCCTTCAGGCTGACAAAAAGCGCGCTGAAATGCAGGGCTGACGACATTAAAAAAGCGCTTTCAAAAGCGCTTTCGGGCAGGTGCGAGGATCCGGTTTTTGAGTTTTCGGACGGCGGAATAAATATGAGCGTGAGGAGCGCGCCGACAATAAAAACGGAGTGTTCTGTATATGCGGTTTCCGCAAAAAGCGGAGAGGAAAACGGGGATAGCGTGCGCTTTTTTGAGGGAAAAAACGGCTATTCCTACGCGCTTATCAATGACGGTATGGGAAGCGGCAGAGCCGCCGCAAAAAAGAGCAATGCCGCGGCTATTTTCCTTGAAAAAATGCTTCGCGCAGGCAACAGCATTTCCTCGGGAATTGAGATGCTCGCAGCACTTGAGAGAGCCGATTGCGAGGAGGGCTTTACCACCATTGACCTGTTTGAAATAGACACCATAACGGGCCGCGGCTCCTTTATAAAGAGCGGCGCGGCGCCTTCTTTTGTAAAGCGCGGCTCAAAGCTGTTTAAGATACGCTCTAAGACCTTTCCTCTCGGAATTTTAGAGGACGTTGATGCAGAGCGCACGACATTTAACTGCACGGACGGCGACAGAATAATAATGCTGAGTGACGGAGTCACCGAGGAAAGCGAGGAACCGCTATGGCTGTGCGAATTTCTGAGCGAAACCGACCTCACCTCCCCCGATGCCGCTGAAAAAATAATCCGTGAGGCAAAAAAACACACTCTGGGGCGCGATGATATGAGTGCCGCGGTTATTACTATCAGCGGCATTTACGACTCTTATGAATAATATTTAAAGACCGCAGGGCATATAATCAAAAAGGGTGATATTATTGAAAAAACTATGCTTTACAGTATTTATTGTCGCTGCACTTAGTCTGTTTTTACTGCTCTCCTGCGAGCGCAGTGACACCTTGTTTGACATACTCAGCGAGAGTGTGGCGGAGGATACATCAATTTCAGCAGGCAAAATTCTATGCTACGGGCGGCACTATGAGGATGCTGTAAGCATAGAAACGCTTGACGACTGCCTCGGACTTTCGGGATATATGGAATTTGCGGACAAAATCGAGGATTTTGTCCTTTTTTCCACCATAAACGGCGACTACTCGGAAATTACGCTTATAAGGCTTTATAAGGCAAGTGACACGCAGGATGCGGCGCTCTTTTTTGAAAGGCGTTTGTCGGATGCAAGGCGCGCGCTCAAAGCGAGCGAGAGAAAAGGCAATGCCGAAAACGGAGTTGTAGAAATAAAAGGTAACACCGTTGCACTCTATATGCTGCCCGAGAAAAGCACCGCAAAAGCAGCAATAAGAAAGAGAATATAGAAAAACAAAAACCCTGCCGAAAGTGGGTTGTTCATAAAGGAAACCCATAAAAAAGTGGTTCTGACGGTTCGTGGGAACGACTTTTTTGGTAGTGCTAGCACCACCACGCGTCATTCTACGAGCAAATACG
>JAZSKM010000077.1:0-2964 GCA_045534835.1 Eubacteriales bacterium
TCCCCGCAAGATCCTTCGACTACGCTCAGGATGACAAGCGGGGCCCCTGCAAAGCGAAAACCCGACCTGTCATTCCGAGCTTGTCGAGGAATCTTGGTCGGCGATGTTAGTATCATAAACTATAATTTATCTTCTTAAATAAACTATGAATAACATTTTTTCAAATTCCGAGCGCGCCGAGGTACTTACCGCGGCGCTCCCCTATATCAAAAGATACACAGGTAAGGTCGTTGTTGTAAAATACGGCGGTAATGCAATGATTGACGAGCAGTTAAAGACGCAGGTTATGGAGGACATTGTTCTTCTGTGGCTTATCGGCGTAAAGATAGTGCTCGTCCACGGCGGCGGACCTGAGATAAACGACCTTATGACAAAACTCGGTAAAAAGGCAGAGTTCGTTGACGGACTCCGCGTTACCGACAAGGAAACGGTTGATATCGTTCAGATGGTGCTTGCAGGCAAGGTCAATAAAACGCTTGTAAATCTGCTTGAAACCAAGGGCGGCAAGGCTATGGGCATATCCGGTATGGACGGCGGACTTATCGAGGCTAAGATGAAGGACGAGCGACTCGGCTATGTCGGAAAAATAACAAAAATCAACATCAGTCCCGTTACAGATCTGCTTGAAAAGGGATATATTCCCGTTATTTCAACTGTCGGCTGTGACAAAGAGGGAAATACATATAACATTAACGGCGATACTGCGGCGGCATATATTGCAGGCGCGCTTTCTGCAGAGCGCCTTATTATGATGACCGACATTGCAGGTCTTCTTCTCGATAGGGACGACCCCTCAACACTTATCCCCGAGGTAACCGTTGATGAAGCGGCAAAGCTTCGCGAGGAGGGCGTGATTTCCGGCGGTATGATACCCAAGGTTGAGTGCTGCGTGGAGGCTATAAACGAAGGCGTTAAAAATGTTGTTATAATGGACGGCAGAGTACCTCATTCAATACTTATGGAGCTTCTCACCGATGAGGGTGCAGGTACAATGGTTAAGGGTTAAAGTATGGGAATTAAAGAAACCGATAAAAGTTATATTCTTAATACATATGCGCGTTTCCCGGTAGAGATAGTTTCAGGGAAAGGCTCTGTAGCTGTTGATGTGGACGGCAAGCAGTATATTGATATGGGCGCCGGTATCGGCGTTACGGCATTCGGTTATTCGGATGATGTGTGGTGCGCGACTGTCACTGCACAGCTTTCAAAGGTGCAGCATACATCCAACCTCTATTACACCGAGCCGTGCGGTACTCTTGCGAAAATGCTTTGCGAGCGAACCGGTATGAAAAAGGTGTTTTTCTCAAACTCGGGAGCCGAGGCTAACGAGTGCGCAATCAAAGCGGCGAGAAAATACGCGGCAGAAACAAAGGGCGAGGATTGCTATACAATAGTCACACTTCGCAACAGCTTTCACGGCAGAACCTTAAGCACGCTTGCAGCGACGGGGCAGGACCACTATCACGAGCTGTTTCAGCCGCTTACCTCCGGCTTTTGCCACGTAGATGCGGAAAATATATATGAGCTTTATGCTGTGGCATCTCGTACTAAGATTGCCGCAATTATGATTGAGTGCGTGCAGGGCGAGGGCGGTGTTTTCACACTGTCAAAGGAGTATGTGCGTTCTGTTGCAGAGTTTGCAAAGGCACGCGATATTCTGCTTATCGTTGACGAGGTGCAGACGGGCAACGGACGTACCGGCGAGCTCTATGCATATATGCATTACGGCATTAAGCCTGACATTGTTTCTACCGCTAAGGGACTTGGCGGCGGACTTCCTATAGGTGCAACCCTTTTCGGCGAAAAGGTGCAGAGCATTCTCGGTTACGGCGACCACGGCTCCACCTTTGGCGGAAATCCCGTTGCGTGCGCAGGCGCAATAAGCATACTTTCGCGCCTTGACGGTGCATTTCTTGAGGAGGTTAAGAGAAAGGGCGAGTACATCCGCGCTTCACTTAACGGTGCAAAGGGTATAAAGAGCATCAGCGGGCTCGGACTTATGGTAGGCATACTCACCGAAAGAAACGCAAAGGATGTTGTTATGCGCTGTATGGAGGAGGGAGTGCTGTGTCTCACGGCGAAAAACAAGGTACGGCTTCTTCCTGCACTGAATATTTCTGATGCCGAGCTTGAAAAGGCTGTTAACATAATTAAAAAGGTTTGTGCGGAGGAGTAAACGTATGAATTTTAAAGGTAAACATTTTCTTAAGCTTCTCGATTTCACCCCTGCTGAAATCGAATATCTTATAGACCTTGCGGCTACTCTTAAGGCAGAGAAGAAAAACGGTGTTTCACACCGCGTGCTTGAGGGCAAGAGTATAGCGCTTATTTTTGAAAAGACAAGCACGCGTACACGCTGTGCGTTTGAGGTAGCAGCGGCAGACCTAGGTATGCATCCCGTCTATCTTGACCCCACGGGTTCACAGATAGGCAAAAAGGAGAGCATCGCCGACACTGCGCGAGTGCTTGGCAGAATGTTTGACGGCATCGAGTACCGCGGATTCGGTCAGGAGATAGTTGAAGAGCTTGCAAAATATGCAGGAGTTCCCGTGTGGAACGGTCTTACTAACGAGTTCCACCCCACGCAGATACTTGCGGATTTCCTCACTATTAAGGAGCATTTTGGCACGCTTAGGGGCAAAAAACTCGTTTACTGCGGCGATGCACGCTACAATATGGGCAACTCGCTTATGGTGGGCTGTGCAAAGCTCGGTATGCATTTTGTAGCCTGCGCTCCAAAGAAGTATTTCCCGAGTGATGCGCTTATAGCTCAGTGTAAGGAGATTGCGAAGGAAACCGGAGCGGTTCTTGAATTTATTGAAGAGCCTATGGCGGCTACTAAGGGTGCGGATGTTATCTATACTGACGTGTGGGTATCAATGGGCGAGCCTGCGAGCGTATGGGAAGAGAGAATAAACGACCTTACCCCGTACCGTGTTACTGCTCAGATGATGGAAAATGCTG
>JAZSKM010000172.1:0-1669 GCA_045534835.1 Eubacteriales bacterium
AACGTCTGTGGAGAACAGTGTAGAAGAAAACGAAGCAACCGAAGCCGAAGAAAACGAAGCCTGAAAAAACTGATTTTATAACCTCAGCACTTGAAAACAGTGCTGAGGTTTCTTTTTAGTTTTCTCATTGACTGCTTTTGAGTAATATGGTAAAATGATTTGAACGGAGGTAATTAAAATGACCGCATATGAAAAAATAAATGTCCGCGGTGTAAACTTTATGAATGTCACGCTTGACGAGGCAGCAAAAGTCGGTGCCGAGATGCTTAGCGGCGACAAGGTTTGCACTGTGTTTACCCCTAATTCCGAGATTGTGCAGTTATGCATAGAAGAAAACGAATACTATGACCTTTACAACAGCGGCGATATGGTTATTCCTGACGGAGCAGGTGTTGTAAAGGCGGCGAAAATACTCGGCACTCCGCTAAAGGGGAAGGTTGCAGGAATAGAACTCGGAGAAAAAATGCTCGAATATTGTGCACAAAACGGTGACACCGTATTTTTTCTCGGTGCCAAGCCCGGAGTGGCCCAAGAAGCGGCAAAAAGAATGCGCGAAAAATACCAAGGCTTAGTCATATCAGGCACAGCTGACGGATATTTCAAAAAAGAAGGCGAGGAAAGCGAAGCGGTGATTGAAAAAATTAATCAGAGCGGTGCAAAGCTCCTCTTTATATGCCTCGGCGTTCCGGTTCAGGAAAAATGGATTTCTGCAAATAAGGATAAACTGACAAGCGCGAGAATGTGTATGTGCCTTGGCGGTAGCCTTGACGTTTATGCGGGCGCGGTGAAGCGCGCACCGAAAATCTTTATCGCCCTCTCGCTCGAATGGTTTTACCGACTCCTGAAGGAGCCAAAGAGAATAGGCAGAATGATGAAGCTGCCTAAGTTTCTCATCGGAACTTACATCCAAAAATTCAAAAGAAAATAGTAATATTATCTAAAAGTAGAGTGCCAATTACGCCACAAGTTATTATTTTAACAAAATTTAGATTTTTTCTCATAAAACACTTGTATAATTTAAAATTTGTGGTAAAATAGATAAGGATATGTATGTCATATCCAAAAATCAGTTCAAAAAATTTTTATATATTCGGAGAACTAAGAAAATGGCAGTTAAAGTTGCTATTAACGGTTTCGGCAGAATCGGTCGTCTTGCATTCAGACAGATGTTCGGCGCAGAGGGTTATGAGGTAGTTGCAATCAACGACCTTACCAAGCCCACTATGCTCGCACAGCTTCTCAAGTACGACACTGCACAGGGTGGTTACTGCGGTACTTACGGTCAGAACCTTCACACTGTTGCAGCTGATGACGAAGCTGGTACCATTACCGTTGACGGTAAGACCCTTAAGATTTACGCAGAGAAGGACGCAAAGGATCTTCCTTGGGGCGCTCTTGATGTAGACGTTGTACTCGAGTGCACCGGTTTCTACTGCTCCAAAGAGAAGTCTCAGGCTCACATCGATGCAGGCGCAAAGAAAGTTGTTATCTCTGCTCCCGCTGGCAAGGACCTTCCTACCATCGTTTACAGCGTAAACGAGAACACCCTCACTAAGGATGACAAGATCATCTCTGCAGCTTCCTGCACCACCAACTGCCTTGCTCCTATGGCAAAGGCTCTTAACGACTATGCTCCTATCCAGAGCGGTATTATGACCACCGTTCACGC
>JAZSKM010000019.1:0-3658 GCA_045534835.1 Eubacteriales bacterium
ATAATGAACATTGCAACGCTCTTGGTGATGATACCGGTACCTGCACCAACGGTGTTGGTATCAAGCGCGGAGAGGAGCTTAATCTTACCGCTTTCGATAAGCTTGATAGCCTCTTCATC
Organism: Eubacteriales bacterium; assembly: GCA_045534835.1. Lineage (GTDB taxonomy): Bacteria > Bacillota > Clostridia > Oscillospirales > CAG-272 > UMGS902. The sequence goes on from JAZSKM010000019.1 coordinate 120, forward strand.
GGTTTCTGCCCAATGCTCAAAACGGCAAGCAGAGACAAGACCGCGGCGGTGAAGCATAGTCATATTCTCATAGTCAATCGGAGGACCGGAGTGGATAACGGTGTAATCGTCAAGTCCTTCGATAACTTCGCCTGCGGGAATGATATCTACAAGATAAGGCTCGGAGTCGATAATGCAGTGAACTGCCTTATCGTTTGCCGCATCAATTTTTTCCTTGAGTTCGGGAGAAGAAATCTTGTTGAGTGCTTCAAGCACATCTGCGCTCTGCTTTACGGGAGGCTTCCAATCAATCTGAGTTGCTTTTACATCCTGAGCTACGAGTGCATCATAGAAGAACTGTGTGCCGATGTTAATGACGCGAAGGTCACTCTTATATGTCTTTTCTGCCATTTTATTCTCAGCCCCTTTCTTCCAAAGCTGCAAGGAATGCACTTGCAAGCTTGGTGCTCTCATAGTTACTTCTGGTTACGATAACGCCTGCGTCAGCGAGCATCTTCTCTGCTGCGAGGGTATCCTGCGGGTCCTCAAGAGAGCCGCAAACGTTGGAAATGAAGATAATATTGCTGCCTGCATCTTTCAGTGCCTTGCACTCATTTGCAAAAGGAGTTACAGGGTCTGCCGCAACGCCGGGACCCATAATGAAGTCCATAGTCACAACTGCAACGGTGGGGTCAGCAATTTCCTTCTTAAGTCTCTTAAGCTTCAGGATAGGGTCAAATACGGGATGAGGTGCTTCAGCAGTGAAGTCCTCAGCGCCGAGGTCGAGAATGCAGTGGCCAACGCTTACGTCGTGGTCGGGAATCTGGGTAGAATACTTGGTGTTAAGGTTAGAGTTAAGCTTAACGCCCTTATTGTGCTGAGTATAGTAAATCATACCCTCTTCAGTAAAGGTACCGCCGCTGAAAAGTCCGCGAACGTACTTCTGCTCGGGTCTGAGTGCAGCAACCTTCTCTTTAACCATAGCATTAATTTCCGCATCGGTATATCCCATTTCAGGAGCCTTGCCGGTGCAGAGCTCAACAGCCTTCTTTGCAGCCTCTTCAAGGCTGAAGGTGCCGTGAACGTTGTGTCCCTCGTAAAGCTTTTCATCGCCGCCAAGGAAGATAGCAACAACGGGCTTAGTAAGTCTGTCTGCTACGCCGAGTACCTTTGCCATAACGTCAAGGTTTGCAAGCTTGGATACGAGAACGATAACCTTAGTATCGGGGTCGTCCTCGAGCTTACGCATACCTGCAAGCATTGTGATACCGCCAATCTCGGGGAGAAGATCGTGACCGCCGGTACCGATAATGGAGGAAACGCCAAGGCCGAGTCGCTCAACGATACAAGCAACCTCCTGACATCCCGAACCGGATGCGCCTACGATACCTACGGGACCGGGACGAACAATAGAGCCTGCACCGAGTGCTACGCCCTTGATAAGACCTACACCACAGTCGGGACCCATAACGAGTCTTCCCTTTTCCTGACCGTACTTCTTAAGGTCAGCCTCTTCTTCAAGAGATACGTTATCACTGAAGATAAATACATCAAGACCCATAGAGAGCGCTCTCTTTGCCTCAGCGTGAGCATACTCACCGGGGAGAGAAATCTGAACGAGGTCGTAGCCATCCTCGCGGAGGTCGATCTCGGAAAGGCTCTTATAGCTTACGCCGCCATCGGTGTCCTTATGGTCAATAAGATCACGCATTGTCTTCATAGCAGCTTCTGCCTGTTCCTCTGTATCAGCAGTTACAGCCATAATCAGGTCGTTCGGAGTAACCTCGGGAATATCATAACCAAGGTCATCGATAAGAACTTCAAGGTTTGCAGGTGTACCCATACCGCTCTCAGCGTTGGAAACACCGTCAAGCTTCATAACCTTTGCACTTACGGCCATAAGAGAAACAGAGTCAACATAACGGTTTGCAATAACAACAACCTTTTTCATTGTCTATTCCCTTCTAATCTAAAAATTCTTTAAGAACAACAGCTCCCTCAGGAGTGCACGAAATAACTACACGGTACTTCTCTTCGGCTTCCTTACCCTCATCGTCGGTACGGACGTGGCAGCCGGAGGTTTCGGTACGTGTATATGCGCTTATCGCAAGAAGATAAGCGGTCTGCAAATCATTTACAAGACGGAGAGTCTTGAATGCTGTTTCGTCATCAGCGCCTTCAAGCGTGGAATTGTCAAGTTTGTCAAGCATTTCACCAAAAGCATCGACAGCCTCAGCAAGCTCCTCGCCAGAGCGGAGAACGTTGAGTTTGTCAGAAAGCACCTTCTGCATATCCGCACGGATTGCATCAAGCTCTTCCACGGTGATTTTCCGGTCACCCGAAAGCGAAAGCGTGTCGCAAACGAAATCCTCTACATCGTCAGCAGTGATTTCGGGTGCATCCGCATTTGCAAGATAGTCTGCTACGCTATCACCCGCAAGTCTGCCAAATACCATTGTTTCAAGTCCTGCATTGCCGCCAAGACGGTTAGCACCGTGGAGGCCGCCGATAATCTCGCCGCACGCAAAAAGTCCCTCAACGCCACTGTAGCACTTGTCGTCTACGACAATACCGCCAAGCGAAGTATGAGGCGCAGGAGCAATCTCAAACGGAGTAGTTGCAATATCAATACCGACATCGCTGTAGCGCTTTACATACGAGTCGTACTGCTCGTTAAGTCTGTCGCGTCCAACGCCGGTGCAGTCAAAGAATACGCCGCCGTTTTCAGTGCCGCGGCCTTCTTTGATTTCTTTAAATATGTATTTTGCCTGTACGTCCTTATTTACACATTCAGCATCGGCACTGTAATTAAGCATAAAGCGCTCGCCGAGTGTATTGCGAAGAACTGCGCCCTCATAGTACATAGTTGTGATAACGCTCTTGCCGCGTACACCTGCAGGTGCAACCGCAGCAGAAGGCTCAAACTGTACATACTCAAGGTCGCAAAGGTCTGCACCAGCGCCAAACGCCATTGCGATACCGTCTCCGCCGATATCAGACATATTGGTGGAGAAAGGATAAATATTGCAGAAACCGCCGCACGCAAGCACAACAGCCGATGCTTCAATAAATACAAACTTCTTTTCAGGAATCCGATATACAAGCGCACCGACAATTCGTCCGTCCATACGGAAAAGACGAAGCGCACGGGTGTCCTTCATATCAGAAATATTAGCATTGTTTTCAAATTCGCGGCGAATCGCATTCATAATAGCAACGCCGGTATGGTTGCCCACGCTCGCAACACGGGGATGTGTGGAGCCGAGCGGGCGAAGCAAGGAATACTCGCCGTTTTTACGGTTGAATTCAATGCCAAGCTCCTCCAGAATAGGGCGAAGCTCCACAGCACCGTCACAAAGAACGTCAACAAGCTCTCTCTTGCTCTGGTCACGACCGCCGACAAGTGTATCCTGCTTGAAGCACTCTACGCTGTCGTCAGGATGAAGAGGCATATTGAAGCCGTGTACATACGGAGATGCACCAAGGCCGTTACCGATAATAAGAATCTTCGCCTCAGGAAGCTTTTTGGTAAGAGCACGTGCTGCCATAAGTCCGGAAAG
>JAZSKM010000135.1:0-2258 GCA_045534835.1 Eubacteriales bacterium
GTTTGCAGCCTTTACTTCATCGCTCTCTGCAATAAGCTTACCGAGTTCAATAGCCTTTTTAAGAATTTCCTTAGTCATTTTTTATACCTCAGTTTTAATTATTTACTATTTCTCCGTGCAGGTTAAAAGGCTCTGCACGGGTGATTTTAATATTCAAAAATTTGCCGATGCAATCATCGCTGCCCCTAAAATGCACAAGCTTATTTGACTCTGCTCTGCCCGTAAACATCTCAGGGTCGTTTTTGCTCGGTCCCTCTGCAAGCACGCGCAGCGTTTTTCCAACGCTATCAAGGTTCTTTTCATATGAAATAGAATTCTGGAGCGCGAGCAGTCTTTGCATTCTGTCGGACTTCACATCATTGGGTATCTGGTTATCCATTTTAGCGGCGGGAGTACCGTTTCTCGGAGAATAGATGAATGAAAATATCATATCGTACCGAACTGTTCGAAGAATATCAAGCGTTGCCTCAAAATCCTCCTCTGTTTCGCCTGGGAACCCGACAATAATATCGGTGGTGAGCGTAATATCGGGCATAGCTGCGCGGAGTTTTTGCACATTCTCAAGATAATGCGCCCTGTCATAATGACGGTTCATAACCTTCAGCACGCTGTCACTTCCCGACTGAAGCGGAAGATGGAACTGCCTTGCTATGTGCTTGTTTTTTGCCATAACGGCGATAAGCTCATCCGAAACATCCTTAGGATGGCTTGTCATAAAGCGCAGTATATAGTCTCCCTCAATCGAAGAAAGTTTATCGAGAAGCTCTGCAAAAGTGCAGCCGCCGTTATATGAATTTACATTCTGCCCAAGAAGTGTTATCTCTTTAACACCGCTTTCGACAAGTTCTCTGACCTCTTTTATAACATATTCAAAATCGCGGCTGCGTTCACGATCACGAACATAAGGGACTATGCAGTAGGAGCAAAAATTATTGCACCCATACATAATACTTACCCACGCTTTCGCTCCGCCGTCGCGCAAAACGGGGACACCCTCGCTTATCTCTCGCGCATTCTCGCCTATGCTGAACATACGTGTATGCTTTTGCATAACGCCCCACAGTATCTCGGGAAAACGGTCAAGAGAAGACGGCTCAAAAGAAAAATCAACATACGGATAACTGTTTTTAAGTTGATTCACACGGTGTTGCTGCGCTACCATACAGCCGCATACACCGATAAGCAAATCAGGGTTATCCGCCTTAAGATGCTTGTACTGCCCGATTATCGAAAGCGCCTTTTGCTCAGCGTGTTCACGTACAGCACAGGTATTGACAACGATAAGGTCAGCGCATTTTACGTCATCTGTAATAGCATACCCCATTGCAGCCGCCATACCGCGAAGCTTTTCAGAGTCGGCCTCATTCTGCTGACAGCCAAAGGTCACCACAGCGGCGTATCTAACACCGTCAGCAGAAATCTTTTGTTTTATAAGTTCTATATATTTTTCCATATCAATCCCTAACTATAAAATCACAGAATATATTATACCAAAATCATATCACTTTTGCAACAAGTTTCTACATCTAAATATAAAAATCACCCTAAAATGAGGGTGATTTTCACTCGCCGTAAACGATAAGTTTAGTAATTCCGCTACTGTCAATATATACAGTCTGATCTCCGCCTGCAGTCCCGATCTTATAGAATACCACACGCCACATCTGATTTTCTTCATCGAATGCTACGCTATATGTGTCATATTCTATAGTACATTCCTTTTTCGCAAGCTCGACTACGTCAAATTCTTCTTTGTTAACTCCTGCGGTATTGCTGAAATCCTCTGTCTTTACCCCTGAACCTCCGCTACGCTCGACCTTGCCGTAGTCAAAATGTTCCACAGCTACGCTCTCTTTCGAAGACTGTAGCTCCGAAGCGGAATAATGGTAATCATCGAGTGTGGTTTTTACTGCTACACCGTTTTCTGCTTCTCCGTCGCAAATGTCAGTGAGTGCCGAGCTTGAATACAGCAAATAGGTATTAACGGTTTCGCAGACTTCCGCAGCCATATCGTGTGCGCTCTCGTATGGCACATTATTAACACCAATACCTCCGTACAGTGCAACGATACCGATAATTATAAGCAGTGAGCAGGTAGCTACGCCGCGCAACCATATATTGCGCGTTCTTCTGCTTTTGGCTCTTTTTGCTTCTGCCTTTTCATACACATAAGCCTTGAACTGCTCTTTTGTACGCATCATAGCCCCTCCTCTGTAAGTATTTTTTTAAGCGCGATTTTTGCGCGATAGATAAGATTA
>JAZSKM010000074.1:0-3009 GCA_045534835.1 Eubacteriales bacterium
GTCGCTTGGTCTTTATCGTATCCGAGATTTATCATCTCCTGGTACGCTCCGCCCCCGGCAGAAGCGCCCATAAGCCCTGCGCCAATATAAGCACCCGCAGTTTTTGAAACAGTTCCAACGACGGCAGAAGTAAGAATAGACGGCAACATATTAGAGGTTGTAGTAAAAAAATCATACGCCCCTTGACCTACTATTCCGTGTTTATCCTTAATATCCTCTCTTATGTAAGATGATGCCACCTGCGTAGCAGACGGAGTCTTATATTTCCCTTCGGTATTAAATAGATTTCCGAGTTTCTGCCCGAATTGGTCAAATCCCGCAGGAATACTATACAGATATTGCAACACAACCTTATCTTTAAGGCCTTCAGCTATTGTCTCACCTTTTCGTGCATCGAGAACTCCGTCAAGATACTCTATATACTGTTCCGCACGGTTTTCCCCGGTTTCTTGGTCCTTTCCGAGCCAATATGCAAGGTTTTTATAGTCCTCCTCTTTCATATATTGAACAAATTTTGAATCCGTATCACCGGTCAATATGCTGCTATTGTTTTCATCACCACCGTTATAAAGATATAGTGCTATTGCCGCTTGTCGAGTTTTATCGGATGACCGTCCTGTTGCATTAATCCCACCACCCCACTCTACTGCACCTATTTCCGAAACCGGTATCTTTAAACCTATCTGAACATATTTATCAAAATCTGCATCATAGTGCTTTGAGTTCTTATCGGAAACAGAAGTAAACGCAAGACCATCTTGTAATATTTTGGCATCGTTGAGAACTATTTTTTGGCTATTTATATAATTTTGAAGTTCTCCTATGGTTGAATACCCTATACTTTTCATATAGGCATTGTATTCATTATATGCATACCGAGTAGCATTAATATCATTGCTAGCTGCGATTTCTGCTTCGGCTTGAAGTTGCTTTGCCTTCTTTAATTTAATCTCAAGGTCCGCAATCTCTGCCTCAGTAGCATAAACGTCAATAGCCTTTAGTCTCTCCTGCCTCTCCTTCTGAGAATAAATACTTTTGATTTCATCTCTTTGACTTTCAGCAGTTGCCCTTTCCTTTTCAAGCTCTTCCTTGCGTTTTATAGCAGCATTTTCTTCTTCCGTCGGAGTATAATTCGTTGATTTTTTATACGGCACATTTTTTTGGTCGTAGTAACCCGTGTCCACAGCCTTTTTTTCATTGACACCTGATGCAATACCACTAAGGCGTTCATATTCTTCCTGCTTTTCCGGTGTCCAAATACTATTATAAACATTTTCACCGACTGCTTCATAGTCAACTTCACGAAGTTCATCCGGGCTCATCATATAAGCCTTGGTAGCTTCAAGCATATAAATATTTTCGTTGTATTTTTCCGGATACTTTTTCTTGAGCTGTTCAAGGTAAGAATTGAAATATTTTTTGCTTTCAGCCTGCTTTGCACTATCACCGGCTTTCACAGCATTCTCATAACCATTGTATGCACTTACCATATAATTCCACAGATTCTGCTCAGAGGCATAAGCGGGAGAAAGCTCCATAGGCGAAGTCGGTATTCCCGAATTCGCCAAAGCTTCATCTATTCTTGTACCAATATTGCTAAGTGGCTCGTCTATGGAGGCAGGCTTAAATATGTAAGATAAATTTTCAGTTATTGCATCTCTTTTTAGTTTATTAAACTCTTGCTCCGCTTGTCGATTTTGCTTTTCAACTTCCCTCGCGGCAGCAATCTCATCATCGGTAACATTGATACCAAGAAGTCTGCGAGTAGTTTTAGTCATCTTTTCTACTTCATCAAGCGTATACTCTGTTTTTGTTTTATACGTTCCCTTACCACTTGAAATAGCGCTCACCCTGTCAATCAGTTCTTTTCTTATTGCCATAACCTATACCCTCTCTATTAAAAATCGTCCCCATTTATTTTTTCATCTAGTTCATAAAGTTGACCGAAGAGCACAACTCCGATTTCTCCTATGATTTTTTGAGCATCTCCAAGTTCTTCTAGCGTCTTTCCGGTGTATAACTGCGCAGCATAATTTTCATATCGGGTTTGTTCAAGAGATGCATTTTGTTCGTCTCTAAAAGTTTTCGCATATTCAATAATTTTGACTGCAAGTTCTTCATCTCCACCAATAGTATCTAAAAAAGTAGAATCCGTTAATATATCTGCATAACTTGTTTTCCCAATTTGAATATCATATGCAAACGCGTTAAATAAATCCTCCTCATCAACGGTTTCCGTCGGCGTAATCCCCAACACCTCAAGTTTTGAATAGTCACCAAACTCAGCCGCAAGTATAGCTTCCTCTGTAAGCACACCCTTGTCATAAGCAGTCTTCATCTTAGCAACTGTTTCCTCATCGAAACCTGCATTGATATAGTCGTCAAAAACGCCGTAAGTTGCCGCTATCGCCGCCCTTTCAAGCGCTGCCGCCATTTCTTCCTTTTTTACACCCTTTTCAATAGCAGCATTCACAGCATCAACGGTTTCCTGACTCCACCCGTATTGCAGCATCGCCGAATAATCACCGGTAATACCTGCAATCTTAAGTGCCTCATCTTTGGCACCAGCTTGATTCAGAGCATCAACCTCTTCCTGGCTATACCCATGTTCCAGAAGTCCCGAATAATCACCGGTAACACCTCCAACCTCAAAAGCTTCCTGCTTTGCATCCTTCGTCCTGGTGTAATCAAACGTCTTATTCCACTGCTCATCACTAACCTTGTCACGTTCCTGGTTGTAGGCAAAGTTCTTTTCCCACTGCTCATCACTAACCTTGTCGCGTTCCTGTGAATACAACAACGAATACTGATTATACAAATCATTTTTCTGGTCCTGATACCTTCCATATGCCGCCTGTTCAAGTGCAGGAATGTTCTCGGAGAGTTGCTGCATATAACGGTTGTACGCTTGCTGGGAAGCGGAAACCGCAGCAGTAGATGCACGACCGCCTGTAAGCGCCGCCGCATCACCGAGAGTATCCTGCATAGCATACTTGCCGTTTGCTTTAT
>JAZSKM010000147.1:0-2079 GCA_045534835.1 Eubacteriales bacterium
CACCCGAGTTTGAAAGGATAAGACCGCCTACGGAGTAGGTAACGGTGGAGTTTTCCTTAACACGCCAGTCGGTAACCTTAACGTAGGAGTCAACAATATCCTTGTAGTCAAGGATGGTAGACTTGAGGTTACGGAGCTTCTCACGCTGACGGCGGTAGAGAATGTACGCCTTTGCGACCTCTGCGTAGCCGCCCTGAACGAGAACCTCCTCAACGCTATCCTGAATATCTTCTACAGCGATAAGGTCGTCCTTGATTTTGGTTTCAAAGTTTGCGGTAACCTTGAGTGCCAAAAAGTCGATAATGTATGTGTGATAGTTGACTTCGCAAGCTTCAAAAGCCATTTCTATAGCTTTTGTAATCTTGGACATATCAAAATCAACAATTTTGTTGTCTCTTTTTCGTACGTGATACATAAAAAGCCGTCCTCCATATAGTGTTGTATGTAAAAATATTTTTGTGAGCATACATACAATACCATATATAGGGCGGCTTGTCAATAGAAACACACAATATTTTGGAATATTTTTTCAAGGGCAACACTATATATTGTGGTCACCCGCGTATTTCGGCGCTCGGGATAAAAGGCTTTACTGCGGCGAGAAGTGCCTCTGAGTGCCCTTTTTCGCAGGTAAACGCAGGCGCGGACAAAGAGCCTGCAACAATGTCCCCCGAGTCTTTAAAGGGCTGTATGAAGTATTTTTTCGTTCCTGCAAGCCATTTGCCGATAGAACGCATATCTTCGGGAGTGTGAAGATTGCCTGTAACGGTCGTGCGGAACTCGTAAGGTACTTTTCCTTCCTTTAATATATTAACCGTTGCTTTGACTTTTTCGAGAATATCTTTTGCACCTGCGGTCATTTCATACTTTTCGGGCGAGTTTTTGATATCAACCGCAACATAGTCAAGCAGTCCTTCGTCGATAAGCGCTTTCAGCTTTTCGGGGAAAGAGCCGTTTGTGTCAAGTTTTACCGCGTAGCCAAGAGCGCGGATTTTCCTTATAAAGTCGGCGATATCCTTTTGAAGCAGCGGTTCGCCGCCCGTTATGCATATGCCGTCGAGCATTTTCTTGCGCTTTTCGAGAAAGGCAAACAGTTCCTCTTCGCTTACGCTCGTCTCGGATGGTCTTACTACAAGACCTGCATTATGGCAGAAAGGGCAGCGGAAGTTGCACCCGTGGGTAAACAGGGTAGCCGCCGTTTTTTCGGGATAGTCAAGAAGGGTCAGTTTTTGAATGGCTTCAATGTGCATTTTTATTACCTCGGCAGGTCATTTCTGACCGATTTCTTCATATATTAATATGATACCACAAGGCGAAAGCTATGGCAACTGCTTTTTTTGCATAATTCGAAATGAAAAATTGCAAAAATATGCAAAAAAGGGTTGAAAAATGCCAAATTGTCTGCTATAATGAAAAACAACCTATTAAATTATTGCAAGGGGTGCAAATTTATGCTTAAAAATGAATATTTGAAAAAGGTCTATGCGGACGTTGAAGCCCGCAACGCAGGCGAAAAGGAATTTTTGCAGGCGGTTACCGAGGTTTTTGAATCTCTCGAGCCTGTTATAGATGCAGATCCCAGATTTGAAAAGTACGGAATTATGGAGCGTATTGCCGAGCCTGAGCGTATGATTTCCTTCCGCGTTTCGTGGGTGGATGATGGTGGCAAGGTGCAGGTAAACCGCGGCTACAGAGTTCAGTTCAACTCTGCTATCGGTCCTTACAAGGGCGGTCTTCGTTTCCATCCTTCGGTAAACGCTTCCATTATGAAGTTCCTCGGCTTTGAGCAGACCTTCAAGAACAGCCTTACCAGTCTTCCTATGGGCGGCGGCAAGGGCGGCAGTGACTTCGACCCGAGAGGAAGAAGTGACGGAGAAATTATGCGTTTCTGCCAGAGCTTTATGACAGAACTTTCAAAGCACATCGGTGCTGATACTGACGTTCCCGCAGGAGATATCGATGTTGCTGCTCGTGAAATCGGTTAACTTTACGGTCAGTATAAGAGACTCCGCAACGAGTTTGTAGGCGTTCTTACCGGTAGGGGTATTACCTACGGCGGTTCTCTTATCCGTCCTGAAG
>JAZSKM010000011.1:0-1930 GCA_045534835.1 Eubacteriales bacterium
TTTGGGAGCAGGATGTCGCAGGTTCGAATCCTGTCATTCCGACCAAAGAAAAAGCACCGCAAAGCGGTGCTTTTTCTAATTCTCAGCTGTATAGCTCATAAAGCCCGAGGAATACTTCTGCTCTCCGTTTGGAAGTACCCACATTGCTTCAACACCCGAAAGACTTTCGACGAGTGCGCTTCCTCCGTCAAAATCAAGGCAGAACAGCGCGGTTGAAAGTGCATCGCCTACGCCAGAGTCGTCACAAATTACCGAAACCGACAAATAGTTAACACCCGGCATAAGTGTATCGGGGTCAATAATGTGGTGGTACTTCTCACCGTCAACAAAATAATAGCGCTGATATGCACCGCTTGTCACCACTGACTTGTCCGAAAGTTCAAGATACGCGATGTACGGTTTTTCCTCGTCACCCGTGGGGTTTTCAATTCCTATAGCCCATTTTGTGCCGTCAGGACGTGTGCCAACAGTGCATACGTTTCCGCCCACGTTGAGAAGATATCCGCTTGTTCCCTTTTCTTCAAGGCTCTCGGCAACACGCGCGACAGCATATCCCTTGGCAACTGCGCCTACGTCAAGTGTTGCTTCGATGTCTACACGTTCAACAGTACCCTCTTCTTTATCAATAGCAATGCTGTCTATATCTGTATGCTCCGCCGCCGCTATAAGCTTATCCATAGACGGGAGCGTTGCCTTTTCGGGATGGCGCGAGCCTGTTTCCCTATGAGAGTGCCAGATAGAAAGCACGCTTCCCATTGCAACATTGGTCCTTCCCTTAGTGAGCGTATACATCTCCCTTGCAAAGAGCAGCATATCTACTATTTTTTCGTCAACCTTGACCGGCCCCTCAGTAACATTTATTATCCGAAGATTGTTGAGGCCGTCATATCGGTTGTAAATAGTATAAAGTCTATGATACTCTTCCATCTGTGAAAAAATATCGCTGACTGTAGCATCAAACTCCTCTTTGCTTTCTGCATAGCCGATAACAGTCGTTGCTGTATCGAAATAGTCAAAGGAATACGCCGTAAAACGCTCGGGCGCTTTTTCACAAGCAGTGAATAATACTAACGCAAGGATTGTTAAAAATACTAAAACTATTTTTCTCATTTTCAGAAGAAAAGGGATGCGATGCCGCATCCCTTTAAAGTCATAAGTAAAATTACTTTGCAGCCTTTGCAGCAGCGTTAACCATATCGCCGATAGCGATAGTGCAGCCTGCGTTCTGGAGGGACTCAGTGCCGTAGCCGTTAACTACGAGAGCTGCGATACCGTTTGCATCAAGACCTACGCATGCAGCGTTGAAAGCATCAGCCTGAGCATACCACTCAAGAACCTTGCCGTCGCCGTTAAGGTCTGCGCCGTATGCTGCCATATTGTAGCTGTCACCCTTCTCAAGCTTGGTGAGAAGAGCTGCGGAAGTGTCAGTAGTAGCAGCGCCGTTTGCGTCAAAGGTGAAAGCCGCCTGAAGCACATCGGTAGCCATAACTGCAACCTTGCCGTCGTTAAGAGCAACTGCAACGAAGGTGGTGTCAACTTCGCTTGAACCCTCTGCATCAGCGGTAGCAGCGGTTACGCTCTCAGAGGTAACAGCAGCAACACTAAGAGTGCTATCAGCGGTAGCGGTAGACTCAGCTGCGTTTGCAACAGCCTTCTCTACAGCGAAGATAAAATCGGTAACGCCGATAGTACAGCCTGCGGTAGCAAGCTCTGCGCCTGCATGATAACCGTCATCACCTACAAGTGCCTTAACCTCGTCAAGAGTCTTACCTACGCAGGTAGCCTCAAAAGCATCAGCCTGCGCGTTTCATTCAAGAACCTTGCCGTCACCGTTAAGGTCAGCGCCATATGCAGACATACCGTAGTCAGTACCCTTTTCATACTTGGTGCGGAAGGTGTCAGCTGCTACTGCAGCACCTGCAGAGGTATA
>JAZSKM010000104.1:0-4084 GCA_045534835.1 Eubacteriales bacterium
CCTTCACCCCATTACGACCTTGCTGATTTTGTGCTCGGTAAGTATAGCGACAATGACAAAAAGGTGTTGTTTGCGACATTTGACAGTGTGTATAATTCGGTTGAACTGATTCTTGACGGAAAGATAGAGCAGGCGATGAGCCTGTATAACAAGGGAAAGTAATGAACAATTGCCCACTTTCAATTCGCCTTGACAAGGAGTATTCGCAGATACTCGAATGTGTCGGTACGCAAATGCGGCAAAAGGCTTTGCCTATAGTAATCAGCGGTATGCCGCCGGTTATAGAAAAAGCTTTTCTTGCAAGTTTTTGTAAAGACTATTTCACAGAGTATAAAAGGCCGGCTTTAATTCTTGCAAAAGATGATAAGACGGTAATTCATCTGACGGATTATCTAAGGAAACAGGGTGTAAAAGCGCTGAGATTTTTAAGGCGCGAGCTTAATATTTATAATATCACAGCCTCCCATGAGAATGAGCATGAGAGGCTTTTGGTCTTGTCAAAGCTGTTGTCCCTCAATGCAGAAGCGATAATTGCCACTCCTGCGGCATCAATGGGGTTTACTATGCCGAGGGAAGTACTTGACCGTAACAGGTTTGTTTTCGGCATCGGCGACATTGACGAACCGAGTGAAATGATTGCAAGACTGCTTGCAATGGGATATACACGCGTTGAAAGCGTTGACTATGTAGGACAGTTTTCCGCAAGAGGCGGTATTATAGATATCTTTCCGCCTTGTGCCGATTTTGAAGAGAGCAATCCGTACCGCATCGAGTTTTTTGATAACGAAATCGACAGAATATGCGTGTTTGACAGAATGACACAGCGAGTTATTGAGAATCGCGAAGTTATAGAAATTCTGCCCGTGCGCGAGGTTCTGTATAATGACGAATCGCTTGCAGCGATGAAAAAGGAAATCAAGGAGTGCCTGAAAAAGTGCAGTGAGCCTGACTCGGTAAAAGAGCTTGAAAATGAGCTTGCCGCGATTGAAGGCGGTCAGCCGCTTAATTTTACCGATAAATATGTATCACTTATCTACCCTGAAAAGGAATGTCTGCTCGATTATTTTACCGATAAAACAGCCGTGTTTTTATGTGGCACCAATGCAATAAATGAGCAGATAGATGCAGTAGAACGCCTTGACGGCGAGCTGATTTCCAATCTGCTTGAACACGGCACTGTCAGAAGCGGTAAAACCGCGTTTTCTGTCGAGTCCAGCCGTATAAAAGAGTTTTTAGGCAGCAATATTGCGATTCATCTTAATACTTTTGCAATTGGTCTTAGCGGTGTCCGTATTAGCGGAATGTTTTCGGTAAGATGCCGTCAGCTTACCTCATATTTCAAGAAGTACGAGCTTTTAAAAGAGGACCTTGGTGCATTTGTAAAAGGAAAGTATAAGATACTCCTCGCTTGTGAAAACGAGGCAGAGGTAAAAAGTATGCTTGATGCGCTCGTGGCGGACGGCTTTCAGGCAGTAGTTGCCAATACCGAGCCTGAAAAGTTTGTTGCGGGCATTATTTACCTTGCGGCAGAGCCGCTTGATTGCGGATTTGAATTGTTCGGGCCTAAGTTTGTAGCGCTCACTCTTTACGGAGATGACAGCAACCGTTTTACCTCACGTAAGCATAAAAAGAGTAAGAAGGTCAAAAATGGTCAAAAGATTTTGTCCTATGCAGACCTTGAAATCGGCGATTATGTAGTACACACCGCATACGGTATCGGTAAATATCTTGGAATTCAAAACCTCACAGTCGGCGGAGTTTCAAGGGACTATATCAATATCCAGTATGCCGGCACAGACAAGCTTTTTTTACCTGTCGATAATCTTGATATGGTATCCAAATATATCGGCGCCCATTCTGACGACGGTCTGCTTAAACTGTCAAAAATGGGAGGCACCGATTGGCAAAAGGCAAAGTCCAAGGCTAAGGCAGCAGTCAAGGATATGGCTAAAGACCTTATTAAGCTTTACGCCGAGCGTATGCGCCGAAGCGGATATGCTTTTCCCGCAGATGATCAGATGCAGCGCGACTTTGAAACTGCTTTTGAATACGAAGAAACCGACAGTCAACTTGTGGCAATTGAAGAAATCAAGCGTGATATGATGCGCCCTGCGCCTATGGATAGGCTTTTGTGCGGAGATGTTGGCTTCGGCAAGACCGAGGTTGCACTGAGAGGTGCATTTAAAGCTATTGAGGCAGGAAAACAGGTGGCACTGCTTGTTCCTACGACTATTCTGGCACTTCAGCATTATCATACCGCACTTTCCCGAATGAGAAATTTTCCTGTAAAGGTGGATATGATATCAAGATTTCGCACTGCACAGCAGCAGAAAGAGATTCTGCGCTCTGTAAAACGCGGCGAAACCGATATGATAATCGGCACGCACCGCCTTATCTCCTCGGATGTCGAGTTTAAAGACCTTGGACTTCTCATTGTGGATGAAGAGCAGCGTTTCGGGGTTGCGCAAAAGGAAAAACTAAAGCAGATTGCAAAAAATGTTGATGTGCTGTCGCTTTCTGCTACCCCTATCCCGAGAACGCTAAATATGGCGCTCGGCGGACTTCGCGATATGTCCGTGCTTGATGAGCCGCCCGAAGACAGACTGCCTGTGCAGACCTATGTACTCGAGCACGATAATATCATTATCGGCGAGGCAATAAGAAGAGAGCTTGCGCGCGGCGGTCAGGTGTTCTATCTGTATAACCGCGTTGATTCTATCGAATATGTTGCTTCACGTCTTGCGCGTGATAATCCTACCGCTACTATCGCTGTTGCACACGGAAAGATGGACCGCGAGGAGATAGAGGAAATCTGGCATGCGATGATAGACGGAAGTATTGACATCCTTATATGCACTACGATTATCGAAACGGGTGTCGATG
The DNA here is from genome assembly GCA_045534835.1 of Eubacteriales bacterium. Taxonomy (GTDB): domain Bacteria; phylum Bacillota; class Clostridia; order Oscillospirales; family CAG-272; genus UMGS902. The sequence goes on from JAZSKM010000104.1 coordinate 2,884, forward strand.
TTCCTAATGCAAATACGCTTATAATAGAAGATGCCGACAGAATGGGACTTTCGCAGCTTCATCAGCTTCGCGGAAGAGTAGGGCGCAGCGGCAGACGTGCATATGCATATTTCACTTACCGTAAAGGTAAAGAGATTACAGAGATAGCAAACAAGCGGTTGTCTGCTATCCGTGAATATGCAGAGTTTGGTGCAGGCTTCAGAATAGCTCTTCGCGACCTTGAAATAAGAGGAGCAGGCGACCTGCTCGGTGCGCAGCAGCACGGTCATCTCGATGCGGTTGGATATGATATGTATATCAAGCTGTTAAACGAGGCGGTTCTTGAAGAAAAGGGAGAGAAAATTCCAGAAAGAAAAGAATGTAAAATTGACCTTCCGCTTGATGCGTATATTCCTGATACCTATATATATTCTTCGGCAGGCAGAATGGAGATGTACAAAAAGATTGCTCTTATAACTAATGAGGAAGATCTTGAGGATATCACAGATGAGCTTATCGACCGTTATGGCGAATTTGGAAAGCCTGTTAAAAATCTGGTATATATTTCGCTTATAAGGCATATGGCAGAGCGCGCAGGAATGACGCTTGTCAAGGTCGAGAGCGGGGAAATAAGGATCTACGCGGATAAGTTTGATATCGGTAGGTGGAGTTGCGCCGCGTATGCGCTTGATAACCGTGTTCGCTTTGTAACCTCGCTGAAAACCTATATATCCTGTAAACTGAAAAAGACCGAGGATGTTTTAAATGTACTGCTTAAGATTTTCAAAGCGTACGAAGTGGAGGAAGAATAAAAGGGACTTTTCGGCGTCCCTTTTTTCTTGTCGAAAAAATTTAAGAAATTTCAAAAAAGGTATTGCAATTTATAAAATGCCGTGCTATAATATGCTCAAGTTTTTCATTTACGGAGGACATTCACCATGACTGACGCACAGATTAAAATGTTAATTTCGATGGTTCTTTATATGGCGGTTGTAATCGCCATCGGCGTTTATTTTTCAAAACGCGCAAACAGGAACAGCAATGAATATTTTCTTGGCGGACGCAGTCTTGGTCCATGGGTAACCGCCATGAGCGCCGAAGCTTCGGATATGAGCGGCTATCTTCTTATGGGACTTCCCGGTCTTGCATACTGGCTTGGAATTTCCGATGCAATGTGGACCGCCATTGGCCTTGCAATCGGCACATATCTCAACTGGCTTTT
>JAZSKM010000136.1:0-8688 GCA_045534835.1 Eubacteriales bacterium
AAAAGCAGGCCGTGCAGGAAGCTGTGGACGGTCTCTTTGCGCTCTGCGGTGGTGTGGAGCACTTCGTGAAACCCGGTCAGCGCGTGCTCATCAAGCTCAATCTGCTTATGAAGCAGGCGAATATATCTGTCGATTCGCGCCGTGTTATCGCAGCTGCTCTTGAAAAAGCAAAGACTACCGACGGTCCTGCGGCAGCACTCGAACTGCCAAACGGCAAGATAGTTACGGGCAAGACCTCTTCCCTGCTCGGCGCATCTGCGGCACTGCTCCTCAATGCGCTCAAAGAGCTCGCAGGCATTGACGATGCTATCGAGCTTATCTCTCCTGCTATTATCGAGCCTGTGCAAAGACTCAAAACAGGCTATCTCGGTAACCGCAACCCAAGACTTCATACAGACGAGGTGCTTATTGCGCTTGCGATAAGCGCAGTGACCTCCCCAACGGCAGGCCACGCCCTTGAACAGCTTGACAAGCTCAAGGACTGTGAGGCGCACTCCTCTGTGATCCTCTCTCAGGTCGATGCAAGTACTCTTAAAAAGCTTGGCATCAACATCACCTGCGAACCGAAGTATCAGGTCAAAAAGCTTTATCACGGTATATAAGAGATAAAACCTCGCACGGCGTGCGAGGTTTTATCTCTTATATTCTGTAAACTCTGTTCTCTTTTCTCGGGAGTGGCTCCTTTTCGCCTTCGGCACTGTAGCCGAGGGTGAGGTGTCCGATACCCTCATAGTCACCCTCAATACCGAGTTTTTTGAGCAACGCTTTGCCCTCTTCGCTCTCAAATTCCTCCTTCGCACGGTGTATCCAGCAGGAGCCAAGACCGCATTCCTCGGCGGCAAGCATCATATTGCCAAGTGCAAGTGAGCCGTCATAAATATAAGTGTTGCAGGACTTGTCAGCAAGAACGACAAACACAACGGGCGCACCGTAAAACGGATCAATAGCGGGGTTGCCTAAAATCTGTGCATTCATTGCAGAAAGCTCATCGCGTGTGGCCTTATCGGTCACGGCAATTATTATCGCCGCCTGACGGTTACGTCCGCTTGCCGCGTAAAGACCTGCGTTTATAACCTTTTCGATATCCTCCGCAGGTACCGCATCGCTCTTGTAGTTCTTACAGCTACGGCGTTTCAACATTGTTTCATACGTGTTCATATTACCTTATACCCCTCTTTATTTATCAATTTTAGTAGCTTTAAAAAAATTCAGCCGAAGTGCATTTGACACTACGCAAAAGCTCGAAAGGCTCATTGCCGCGGCACCGAACATCGGGTTCATCTCCCAACCGAGTATCGGTATAAACAGTCCTGCCGCAAGTGGAATACCCACAATATCGTTGAAAAACGCCCAGAAGAGATTTTCCTTGATGTTGCGAAGAGCCGCGCGACTGAGCCGTATGGCAGAAACCGCATCCAAAAGCCGCGAGTGCATAAGCACGACCTCGGCAGCATCAATGGCAATATCCGTGCCTTGGCCGATAGCAATTCCCGTATCGGCGGCTGTTAAGGCAGGCGCATCGTTGATGCCGTCACCCACCATCGCGATTTTACCGCGCGCCGAAAGTTCACCTACAATACGCGCCTTATCCTCGGGCATAACGCCTGCCCTTACCGCGTCAATACCCACCTTGTCGGCAATAGCGCGAGCTGTGCGCTCGTTGTCGCCTGTGAGCATTACAGTGTGTATGCCGAGTTTTTTAAACTCTGTAATAGCTGCGGCACTGTCATCTTTTATAGTGTCAGCAACTGCAATAAGTCCGATATACTCATTATTTTTTGCAAAGCACAGCGGAGTTTTCCCCTCTGCAGCAAATTGCTCTGCCGCCTTGATAACGCTGTCACTAAGGCGGCAAACACTGCTTATAGAAGCAATACTTCCGCCGCTGAGAGTATCCTCGCCGAGAGTTGCACGGACTCCCTTTCCCGCGATTGCTTCAAAATTCTCTGTATCTGCAAAGGATATATTCTTCTCTGCGGCATAGTCCATTATCGCCTTAGCGAGCGGATGCTCACTGCCGCGTTCAAGTGAGGCGGCAAGCATAACAAGCTCACTCTCGGTTATGTTTTCGCTTGTGAGAATATCCGTGACCCTTGGAGCACCGAGGGTTATTGTACCCGTTTTGTCAAGTGCCACCGTCTTTATCTTTCCTGCTTCTTCAAGCGAAGCCGCAGTTTTAAAGAGAATTCCGTTCTTAGCGCCAACACCGCTTGCCACCATTATCGCAACAGGGGTAGCAAGTCCGAGCGCGCAGGGACAGCTTATAACAAGCACCGAAATTGCGCGTGCAAGTGCATATCCCACGGTATTACCCGCTATCAGCCACGCAGCAAATGTAACTATCGCAATCAATATCACGGCGGGAACAAAAACTCCCGAAACTTTATCCGCTATCTTTTGGGCAGGAGCCTTGGTAGCCGCGGTATCGCTGACCATTTTTATTATTCCGGAGAACGTAGTGTCATCGCCCACGTGAGTTGCCTCGCAGGTGAGAAAGCCTGAGCGATTGGCAGTAGCCGCAAAAACTCTGTCCCCCTCAGCCTTATCCACGGGCAGACTCTCGCCGGTAAGCGCAGATTCATCCACCGCGCCGCCGCCCGAAATGACTTTACCGTCAACGGGAACGTTTTCACCCGGACGGACTACAAAAACATCGCCAATCACAACCTCGCTTATCGCTACGGTGACCTCTTTCCCATCGCGCAGCAGCGTAGCGGTTTTAGGTGCGAGCCGCATAAGCCCTTTAAGAGCATCGGTGGTTTTTCCCTTGGCGCGTGCTTCCAGCATTTTGCCAACGGTTATCAGCGTTAAAATCATAGCGGCAGATTCAAAATACAGATTATGAAGCGAGTGCATAGCCTCGCTACGAGTCTGTGAGGTCATAATGAACAGCACACACGTGCTGTATACAAAAGCCGCGGCAGAGCCAAGTGACACAAGCGTATCCATATTGGGAGCGCGTTTTACAAGTGCGTGGAATCCGCTTGTAAAAAATCTTCCGTTAATAATCATCACGCAAAGAGTGAGTAAAAGCTGAGTCAGTGCAACTGCCACGGGGTTGCCCGCAAAAAACTCAGGAATCGGCCACCCCCACATTGCATATCCCATTGATATATACATCAGCAGTGCAAGCACACCTAAGGAGGCAACAAGACGGCGGAAAAGCCTTGGTGTTTCGGTGTCGAAAAGCTCGTCTTCGGGAGTTTTTGCGCTCTTTTCGGCACCCTTCAAGGATGCCTTGTAGCCTGCGGCGGCAACAGCGGATATGATTTCCTTTGAGGTAGCCTCGCCCGAAACCGTCATCGAGTTTGTAAGCAGGTTTACCGAGCATTCACTCACGCCGCCAACCGCTTTTACAGCCTTTTCAACTCGCGCACTGCAGGCGGCACAGGTCATACCCTTAACATTGTACTGTTCCATTTTTCCTCCCTCCCAAAACACTGTTTTATATATAAAGTATAGCCTATATCAAGTAATTTTGTCAACCGAACTTGACAATAATATTTTTAGCAAGTATCATATATATAAGCTAAAGAAAGGAGCATTGCATATGGCCAAGCAGTTTTTACGCACTGAGGCTTTGCTCGGTAGCGAGGCCTTAGAAAAACTAAGAAATGCGCGCGTTGCTGTTTTTGGCATAGGCGGCGTAGGTAGCTATACGGTCGAGGCTCTCGCACGCGCAGGCGTAGGCGCACTTGACCTTGTTGACAGCGACACTGTTGCAGAAAGTAACATCAACCGCCAGCTTATCGCGCTTCGCTCAACGGTAGGGCGTGACAAGATCGCAGTTGCGGCTGAGCGTATCGCGGATATAAACCCCGATTGCAAGATTCGCACGTATAAGACCTTTTATCTGCCTGAAAATGCTTCTGCCTTTGACCTTTCGGTCTATGACTATATTGTTGATGCAATAGACACGGTTTCAGGCAAAATCTCACTTGTATGCAGAGCCTCAGAGGTAGGAACACCGATAATCTCGTCAATGGGTACAGGTAACAAGCTTGACCCTACTATGTTCGAGGTTGCGGATATATATAAGACCTCGGTATGTCCGCTTGCGCGTGTTATGCGTACCGAGCTTAAAAAGCGCGGTGTTAAAAAGCTTAAGGTCGTATACTCTAAGGAAACTCCGGTGACCGCAAAAACCGAGATTGAAGATGCAAACCGCCGCAGCGTTCCTGCGAGCATATCCTTCGTTCCGTCTGTTGCAGGACTCATTATCGCAGGCGAGGTTATCAAGGATATTGCAGGTATTTAAAATTTTACTAAAAAGCCTTGACAACGCGCTCAAGGATATGTATAATAATATGTGCGTGTTGAATCACCCAATACGCAATATGCAGAAGTACTCAAGTGGTGAAGAGGCGCCCCTGCTAAGGGTGTAGGTCGGGCAACCGGCGCGAGAGTTAAAATCTCTCCTTATGCGCCAAGTAAAAGAGCTGTCCTTTTGGGCGGCTCTTTTACTTTTTTTGCGTAGACGGAGAGTACCAAGCAGAACGAACCTAGTTTGCGCAGCAAACTAATTATGGCTTGCGTAGCAAGACATTGAGAGTCTCAAATCTCTCCTTCTGCGCCAAGTAAAAAGCAGTCCCATTGGGACTGCTTTTTTCTTTTCACAGGACATTTGAACCGAGCGCCGGAGGCGCGTGAGGGAGCGTGGTGAGCGCGGCCGGTGGCGGATGAAGCGAACATAAGCGAGTGACAAAACAAGGAGAATTGCGCCGTAAAAGGCGCAAGGCGACTATGTTTTGGAGGTGCGACGGCACACACAGTGTGCCTAGATTGAAACAACTCCCGTGCACCGTAATTTTTCCATAGGAAAAGCAGTCCCATTGGGACTGCTTTTTTCTTTATATAAATAGGGATAAACGACCTACTTAAGAAGATTTCTTTTACTCAGCGCGCAAATCAAAGCAACGTTGCCACAAAGAACTATATGTGTATTAAGCTGCCGCTCTTTGTTTGCAGCAAATACAGGAACAGCTTTTTGAAACATATTACACCTTTCTCACTCAAGCGAACTTGTATCTGGATACTTGTTTATTCTTGTAAGGCGATCGATAACGTTAAGACGGAATACGTTTACCCAGGAAACGCACCAATCGTTAAGATGCCCGCTCTCGTTGCAATTAGGACGGTGTCCCCAACGTGCCTGATAGAACGCCTCGTTCTGCGCGCCGATAGGGCGCTCGACACCGTGGTAAATGCGGTTATTCTCATCGGCTATACACTGTGTTGCGTTGTACCACATCATAAGTGCGCGGTGTCTCCAACGCTCATCACCGGTATAATCGGCGAGTCTGAGCCATTCGCAGCACATAAGCTCGCCCCACTGGTCGAGTGCAGGATGCTGAACGGATACCGCCGTAGAGCCGCTTGTATAGTAGCCATACTGTGTAAACTCTTTTTCGGGGCCGTAGTAGCCATCGTATGTATACATCCAGGATGCAAAATAGTACGATGCCTTTAAAGCGTATTCCAGATACTTCTTATCATTTGTGAATTCATAAAGGTCAAGCGCCGCAAGAGTAATATAGGTGTGAAGAGGCTCGTTATACTTGTCGTTTTCATAGTATGTATAGGGTGCCTCGGTTACCGGCCAGTAAATTCTCTGAGCAATCTTATCACCCACAGGACGAAGCGATACAGACGAAACCATACTCTCCTTAGTCTTTGCATCGGCAAACATAGAAAACGCTACTGTCTTGTCCTCGGTAAGCGAGCAGGAAGGAATACAGGTACGCTCGAAAGAATGAATCCAAGGCTTGCCGTTTTTATGGAGCATACCCTTTGGCTCGTGTCCGTCGCCAAACTTATTTCCGTTGTAGCTTACGCAAGGAATAAGATATTTTGTAGGAACGAACTCGGTCACGGTTTCAAAAATGAACTTGATAATGCGGGTTGTGTAGCCTGTATTCTTTATGGTTCTTTCAACAGAGAAAAGTCCCCTGCCCTCGTCAGTCAACGTTTCGGTACAAAGGAAACCGAGAGATTTGTAGCCTTCTTCGCACTTTTCAAGTATAGTTTCGTCGCCGTTTTCCTCTACTATCGGTGCGTTTATTACAGCTACTGCGTTATCTGCGAAATCGGAGAACGCATAACCCGCGGCATTTTTAACAATATACATACCTGCTTGTACCTCCGTATCTTTGTAAGAAAGCCCCTGCTGTAGCAGGGGCTTTTAATAATTTATCTTGCAAGAATAAGCTTTGTAAGCTCAACGGGGTCAACAATCTTGCCGTCCTTATAAACGCGCATATTGCCGGATGCAATTTCGTCAATAAGAATAACCTCATCGCCGTTGTAGCCGAACTCGAACTTGATGTCCCAGAGGTCAAGACCAATAGTCTTAAGATCGTCAGCAACGATCTTGGTAATCTTAAGAGTCTGCTCCTTCATACTCTCGAACATCTCGGGGGACATAACCTTGAGCGCTGCAAGTCCCTCGCCGGTTACCAGCGGGTCACCCTTTTCATCGTTCTTAAAGGTACACTCAACATAGCCGCCCTCAAGAGGAGTTCCGTCCTCAATGTATTCGCCGTAACGGCGGATAAAACTGCCGGTCGCAACAAGGCGGCAGATTACTTCAAGACCGTGACCGAATACCTTGCCGGGGAGAACCTCCATAGTGGCCTCGTCAACGTTTGCACTTACATAGTGAGTCTTGATGCCTGCCTCTTTGAGAAGGTTGAAATAGTAAACAGAAGTTCTGAGATTGGCTTTGCCGATACCCTCAATAGTGAGAGCTACGGTATTTTCGCCGGGATCAAACACGCCGTCCTTGCCGGTGCAGTCGTCCTTAAACTTCAGCATTACATTACCGTTGTCAAGGCTGTATCAATCTTTGGTTTTACCGGTATAAATCTTTTTCATATAAGTGCTCCTTTGGCAATAAAAATAAAATAAATTGACAAGTATAGATTACCACTTTCGCAGAAAATCGTCAATATTTTTTTGCAATTTTTCCTGTTTTATCCAAATTTTTTATGCGCATATCCGCATCTTTGGCAAAGTTCTTCTATGGCTTTGCCGTTATCGAAACCGTGACGCAGAGAAACCGACCTTTCACCTTGCAAAATCTCTTGGAGCGTGCTTTCAAAAATGTTTCCGAGCGGAATGTCGCCCTCGTGGTCAAGGCAGCACGGTACAACCGTCCCGTCGGCAAGAATGCCAATCTGGTCGTCAAGCGCCATACAGTGCGTTTCAGTGCCGTAGTCGGGTGCCTCCATATCGGGCCAATCGAACTTGTCCCCGCTATGAAGATATATTCCATCTCCTATGCGTGCGCCCCGCCAATCGGATGCCCACGGCTCAGGAAAATAGTCTCGCATAATCTCGATAATACCGCCGTTTTTAGCATCGGCACCGCCGTGGTTCCACAGGCGGTAGATTACAAGTTTTTTGCCTTCAGCAGCTCTTCCAAACTCAAAGCATTTGTCAAGGTAGGTTGAAAAAGGCACTGCAAGGTCATTTGCCTCAAATGCGTGCAAAGATACGTTTACCTTATGCAAAGCGGGCGAGGAAAGGAGCGTTTCCTGCATCTTAGCAAGCAGTGTTCCATTAGTTGTAATGACTACACGAAGCTCGTACTTCCCCGCAAGTTCGAGAAAGGCTCCAAGCTCGGGGTGACAAAGCGGCTCGCCCATTACGTGAAAATAAATGTAGTCTGTGTATTGCTCAATTCTCTGTAAAACGGTTTCAAGCTCGCCCTTGCTCATTATCCGCGGAGAACGCCTTGTGCCGGGACAAAAAGCACAGGTAAGGTTGCAGACGTTTGAAATTTCGACATATATTTTGCGAAAACGTTTTGAGTTCATTATTCTCCCTCGCCTTTTTCGCTTATCTTTTCTAAGATTTCGCCGACGACGTGCGGAATGCCGGCACCTTCGGCAGTGACAGTTGTGTCGGCATACTTTTCGTAAAGAGGTACACGCTCATTGTAGAGGTCTGCGACAGTCATTCCGTCTTTGATTGCCACTCCGCGAGCAGCGAAATCCGCAAGGCGGCGCTCTATCTCAGGCTCGCTCACCTTAAGATAAACGACTGCTCCGTTCTTTTTCAAATGCTGCATAGCTTCGGACGAGTAAACCGCACTGCCGCCGGTTGCAATAACGGTGTTGTCAACCTCAAGAGAGCAAAGCGTTTCAGCCTCGCATCTGAGAAATTCGTCGTTCCCGTCCTCATTTATTATGTCCTGCAGGCGGCGCGAGGTACGCTGCTGGATGACAATATCAGTGTCGCAAAAATGCATACCAAGCACCTTTGCAAGAACTACTCCAACAGTACTCTTGCCGCACCCAGGCATTCCGATTAAAATAAGGTTCATCAGGGCTTCCCTTTCTGAAAACTCGTTCATAAGTAATTATATATGGAATGTGCCAAAAAGTCAACGATGTCATAGTGTTACTGCAAAAAAGTGTTTAAAATGCGCAAACGCTGTCGATGCAATTTAGGGATAATTTCAAAAAAGGTATTGACATTAGTCTGTATATATGCTAAAATTCAAATGTTAACTGAAGGTAATCGTGCCGGAGTGGCGGAATTGGCAGACGCCCGGGACTTAAAATCCCGTGAGGTAACACTCGTACCGGTTCGACCCCGGCCTCCGGCACCAATTTAATATCGCGGGGTGGAGCAGCCTGGTAGCTCGTCGGGCTCATAACCCGAAGGTCGTGTGGTTCAAATCCC
>JAZSKM010000118.1:0-2144 GCA_045534835.1 Eubacteriales bacterium
CATGGCTACGATCCGACTTCGCCGCAAATCGCATTAAGCAGTGTAGATTTGCCAGCACCGTTTCCGCCGATTACCGTAACGAAATCCCCCTCGTTGATAGTGAGGTTAAGACCGTCAAGCGCGGTCTTGGCATTTACCGTGCCGGAGTTGAAGGTCTTATGCAAATTGGTGATTTTAAGCATTGTTATCACCCCCTGCATTATTTGCCGCAGGCAGCGGCTTCTGCTTTGCAAAATACTGCCCCTTAAGATAAGGAACCGCAAGGAAAATAGCAACTATAATCGCCGAAAGCATCTTGAGATAGTCGGTCTTAAGACCGAGAAGAATAACGAAATTATAGATTATGTAGTACACTATACCGCCGCCTATAACACCGATAAGGCTTACCACAAAATTAGGCTTTATCTTGAGCGAAACGGAAAGTCCTATAAATATTGCCGCAAGGCCTATAACTATCGCACCTCTGCCGTCGTTTATATTAGCAGAGCCTTTATACTGTGCAAGCAACGAGCCTGCGAGCGCAACAATGCCATTAGACAAAGCAAGGCCAAGGACCTTATTAAGACTTACATTTACACCCTGAGCGCGGCTCATATCGGGGTTATCACCCGTTGACTTGAGGGTAAGTCCCACCTCAGTATAAAAGAACAGCCAAAGGCACACGATAAGCACGGTTATGATAAGCCCTGCCGAAACAATTGCACCTATGTTGTCGCTCATATGTAAAACGAGGCTGTTACCCCTTACATCAATCGCAAGCATCGACTTTCCGCCGAGGATGGAAAGGTTCACCGAATAAAGGATAAGCTGCGTAAGGATACCTGCAAGTATTGCAGGTATTCCAAGTGCGGTATGAAACAGTCCCGTAACGGTTCCTGCCACGGTACCTGCTAAAAACGCAATTATCATACTAAGCCAAGGCGGAACACCGTTTGCTATCATAACAGCGCATATGCAGGCGCCCGTACAGATAGAGCCGTCTACCGAAAGGTCGGCAATATCAAGTATTTTATAGGAAACGTATACGCCTATAGCCATAAGTCCCCATATAAGCCCTTCGGCAACAGCGCCGGGCAAAGCGTTAAGAAAGTACATTATTTACCTCAAAAATACAATTAGTTTTCGGGAACTGCTATACCAAGGTCAGCACAAAGCTCCTCGTTATATACAACTGCAGGAGTAAGCGTCTTTATCTCCATATCGGAAACGCTCTTTGTTCCGAGAAGGACCTCAGCAGCCATTCTGCCGGTTTCTGCACCAAGCTCATAGTAGTCAATAGCAAGGCTTGCGTAGCAGATGGTTCCGCCGTAGCTTGTGAATACGGGAACATTGTTTTCAGCGCAGATAGTTCCTACCACGCTGTCATTCTGCGCAACTGTGTTGTCCGAGGGAACGTAGATCGCCTTGCAGTTATTTGCCGCAGAGGTTACAAGTGCCTGAAGCTCGGTGGTCTCGGAGAAGGTATAAGCCTCAACAACGATACCCTCAGCCTCAAAAAGTGCCTTTACAGCCTCATACTGAATAAGGGAGTTTGACTCGTTTGTACAGTAGATAACGCCTACTGTGTCGCCTGCTACAAGACCGAGAGTGTCTATCATCATCTTTGCCTGCTCGTCAAAAGGAACAGCATCCGAAGTACCCGAAACGTTAGCGGGAATATTACCGCCGAAGGTATCGGCGTAATCTGTAACAGAGGTACCGAGAACGGGGATAGTAGTTGTAGCGTTTGCCGCTGCGAGAAGCGCAGGAGTAGCGTTTGCCATAATGAGGTCAACCTTCTTTGCGGTAAATGTATTGATAACCGTGTTGCAAAGGTTTGCTTCGCCTGCCACCTGAGTGTCAAAAGCAACAGTCTTTCCCTCTTTTGCAAGCGCCTCGGTAAGTGCATCAGTGAAGCCCTGTGTCGCCTGATCAAGAGAATCGTGCACCATAAGCTGGCAAATGCCTACGGTATAGTCGGTGTCCTCCCCGCATGATGCGAGAGAAAGGCATGCGGCAGCAAGAAGAGCTACTGCCACGAGAATCGATAAAAGCTTTTTCATTTTGGTTTCCTCCAAATAATAAATTAAAAATTTAATAAAAAAATCGCCCCTGAATAAAACAGGGGCGAAAATCTTTCGCGGTACCACTCTGCTTTCGTACTG
>JAZSKM010000096.1:0-7598 GCA_045534835.1 Eubacteriales bacterium
CTGCGGGCGAATAGCCTTTTTTGTTAATTATGTCTGCCGCAATAGCAAGACATCCCTTGGGGCATGCATCTACACACAGTCCGCAGCCCTTACACCAATCGGTGTTAAACGTTAATTTTGCCATTTTATTTTTCCCTCTCATCAAGTAGTAGGTAAATCAAAATATTTCTTTTGCAGTTTCATTTCAAGCACGGGCGAAAATTTCTCCGTAAGCTCGCTTGCAACCGCTTCTGTCGCAGTGTGCATCCATAGCGGAAGCCCTGAAAGCTTACACAGCTCATCAATAAATTCAAGCGAGCATTGCAGAGTATTGGGAGTAGTCTCGCCGCCGAGGTTTGAATTGTTTACAATGCAGGTAAACTCAAGCCCCGCTGCCGCCTCAATCTCACGCATAACGGCAAGCGCATCCTCTGCCGTGCTTGTAAGCGGGCGATAACAGTTGACGACAAACGCCATTCTGTAATCATTTTCCTTTTTAATAAAAGGCACGTATCTGCCGAGTGCAAAGGCTCCGCGGTCGTCGCCGCCGATATCCATAATGCCGTATGCGCTTTTGTCTTCAACAATGCTGTAAACCTCGGCAGGGAGCGCGGGGAGGTCAACATTTGAATTAGCAAACTGCGGACTTATAAGTCTTACGCCCGCCGCTTCAAGTTCATTTGCGCTGTCCTTGGTACGAAAATAGGGGTTAACTATGTCAAGGTCGGCAATACACACCTTTTTGTCCTCGCGCGCAAGCAGCAACGCATAATTTACGGCGATATTCGTCTTTCCGCTGCCGTAATGCCCTGCAAACAGGGTTAATCTTTTATGTTCCATATCAAAGCTTGTTTCTTATAATCTTGCCGCTGATGGTCTTTGGAAGCTCCTTGCGGAACTCGACGATCCTCGGATACTTATACGGTGCTGTGTGGTGCTTTACATAGTTCTGGATTTCCTTTTTCAGCTCCTCCGTTCCCTCAACGCCGTTTACAAGCACGATGCTTGCCTTAACGACCTGACCTCTCACCTCATCGGGGGCGGCAGATACGCCGCATTCGAGTACGTACGGAAGCTCCATAATGGTTCTCTCGCTTTCAAACTGGCCTATGCGGTAACCGGAGGACTTGATAACGTCGTCAGCTCTGCCGACATACCAGTAATAGCCGTCCTCATCACGCCACGCAAGGTCGCCCGTGTGGTAAAGTCCGTCGTGCCATACGTCCTTCGTCTTTTCCTCGTCGTTATAGTAGCCGAGGAATACGCCGCAGGACTTAAACGGCTCGGTACGAATAACGATTTCACCGTTGACACCGTCGGCTACGGGGTTGCCGTCGCTGTCTACAAGATCGATACCGTAACCGGGTACCGGCTTGCCCATTGCGCCGGGCTTAAGCATAGTGCCGAGCAGGTTTGCAATACCGAGGGTCATCTCAGTCTGACCAAAGCCCTCTGCAATCCTAAGACCTGTCGCCTTTTCAAATTGGTGGAATACCTCCGGATTTAGTGCCTCACCCGCGGTAGTTGCGTGATGGATAGAGGAAAGGTCGTATTTTGAGAGATCCTGCTTGATCAGCATACGGTACATTGTAGGCGGTGCGCAGAAGGTTGTAATATTGTACTTTTTGAACATCGGAAGAATCTTTTCCGCATCAAAACGGTCAAAGTCATAGACAAATATTGCGCCCTCGCACAGCCACTGACCGTACAGCTTGCCCCACAGAGCCTTTCCCCAACCGGTTTCCGAAATGGTGAAGTGCAGACCGTCTCTCTCAACGAGATGCCAGTATTTCGCAGTGACAAAGTGACCGAGTGCATATTTATACGAATGCATTGCGATTTTTGGATAGCCGGTAGTGCCTGAGGTGAAGAACATAAGCATCGGGTCATTGCCGCAGGGAGCATTCTCTTCACGCACGTAGCGGCGGCTGAAGAGTGAATACTCGCTGTCGTAATTATGCCAGCCCTCGCGGTCGCCGCCGACCATAACCTTGATAAGCTGCTTGCCTGCCTTCTTTTCGCCAAGCTCTACCTGATGTGCGGTATCGCCGTCAGCAGTGCAGACAATCGCACTAACATCTGCCGCAGTGAAGCGGTACTCAAAGTCGTGCTCAAGGAGCTGATTAGTTGCAGGAATTGCTATTGCACCGAGCTTATGCAAGCCGAGAATTGCAAACCAGAACTGATAATGGCGCTTAAGCACAAGCATTACCTTATCTCCGCGCTTGATGCCAAGAGATTTGAAGTAGTTTGCGCTCTGAGATGATGCATCCTTTATATCCTTGAATGTAAAGCGGCGCTCTGTCATATCGTTTGCGATATGCAGCATTGCAAGCTTGTCAGGCTCGCGGCGTGCAATAGCATCCACGGTGTCAAACGCAAAGTTATAGGTATCGGCATCCATAAAGCGGATGTCGGTGAGCGCGCCGCGCTCGTCCTCCTCTGTCTGGATAAACTTCTGACAAAGCAGCGGCTTTGTGGCTTTACCCTCCATACTCTTGCCGATATAATGCGGCTGGTCGGTAACATCACTTGCCATAATCATAGCAAGGAACACGCAGTCCTGACCGTCTATTGCAATCATACCGTGCGGTGTGGAGGACTTGTAGAAAATACTGTCACCCTCGCGGAGTATCTCCTCGCGGTCTCCTACCTTTATCTTCATTGCGCCCTTGATAACGATGTCAAATTCCTGACCTGTATGGGTTGTTGTATGTATCGGCAAATTCTGCAGTTCCTCAGAATACTGATATGTAACCCAGTAGGGTGTCGCAAGTTTCTTGCGGAACATCGGCGCCATATCCTGAATTGTTATTCCGTCCTCGCTCGCAGTGACAAGGCCCTTACCCTTTCTGGTTACGGTATAACCCGAAAGCTTTGCGCTATGTCCCTCAAGTAGGTCGGTGATTTCAAGACCGAATACCTTGGCGCATTTATGCATAAATGTAAACGGCAGGTCGGTTGCACCCGCCTCGTAGTTACGGTACAGCTCTTCAGGCACCTCTGTGAGGTCTGCCATCTTTTGCATACTGTAGCCGAGAATCTCGCGCATCTCGCGAATACGCAGCGCGATATCCTTAAGCTGACTTGCTGTACTTTGATTTGTCATATGCATCTCCCTTTCAAAAACAAAAAACGTCTCAAGAAAAAACTCTTTCTTGAGACGAGTAAATTTAACCCGCGGTACCACTCAAATTACGGCTTCGCGCCGTCACTTCAGGCTCTAACAAGCCCTATCCTTTAACGCAGGAGTACGGAGACACCTACACATAATATGCTCGGCATCTCAGCTCGGAAGTGATAGGCAAAAAGCGTCGGGATACCAGCTTCCACCAAGCGCTGGCTCTCTGTAAAACCGATTGTGCTACGCCGTCTTCGTCACAGCCATTCTGTATTGCTATCACTTTAGCACATTAAAACATGTTTGTCAACTGTTTTTTTCAAACTTTTTGAATTTTTATGCAAAAATTTTTGAATTTCATAATTTTTTTGCGCTTTACTGTTGACAAACTCTTAATTTTATGCTTAAATCTCTGTAAAGACGTTGACGGAAATATTTCTTTTACCGAAAACTTACAGAGAGCTGATGGTTGGTGAAAATCAGTGTGGACGGTAGCTGAACCTCCTTCCCGAGTCGGCTTTGTGAACACGCTGGGTGCGTTAAGTAATGAAGCACGGTTGCCCCCGTTACAGGGATAGGACTTTTAATGGTCTGAAGTGATTTTTCGCAAGGAAAATAATCAGGGTGGTACCGCGGAAGTTATTTTCGTCCCTGAGGTCTTTTGACCTCGGGGACTTTCTTATTTCAAGGAGCAAAAACAATGAAGCAAATCAGAATCAGTGACATCACAATGAAGCAGTCGGCAAAAGGACTTGACCTTTCATTTAAGGAAAAAATAGAGCTTTCAAAACTGCTTGACAATCTCGGTGTATCGGTTATCGAGCTTGAGGGTATTACGGATTTCAGGATAGATACTCTTCGCATCAAGTCTATTGCAACTGCCGTGAAAAGCAGTACGGTTGCAGTACCCGTTGAGCTTAGCAGCGAAAGCGTGCAGCAGGTGTGGAACGCTTTGCATATTGCAAAGCATCCGCGCCTTCAGGTATATGCGCCCGTAAGCTCTGTACAGATGGAATATATCTTTCATAAAAAGCCTGATGCCATGCTCTTGGCTATTGCCGAAACGGTTTCTGCCTGCCGTGCGCTCTGCGATGATGTTGAATTTATCGCAGATGATGCCTCGCGCAGTGAGCCTGCGTTTTTGCAAAGTGCAATTGCGGCGGCAATCGAAGCAGGTGCCTCGACTGTTACGATATGTGATGCGGCAGGAACAATGCTGCCCGGCGAGCTTTCGGAGTTTTTCACCTCGCTTTGCTCCGATGTCCCCTCTCTTGACAGGGTAACTCTCGGTGTATCTTGCGCGGACACGCTATCTATGGCAAATGCCTCTTCTATTGCGGCACTCGGAAGCGGGGCTACAGAAATAAAGGCTGCGGCATATCCTATCGAAAGCGCAGATCTTGCAACTGTTGCAAGGCTTATATCGGCGCGCGGCGACAGCCTTGATGCCGCCTGCAGTGTAAATATAACCCAACTCGGCAGAATAGTTGACCAGATAATATGGCTGTGCCAGACAAGACGCAGTAAAACCTCTCCATTTGATAACGGTGTTCAGGAGGAAACAGGAATTTACCTTACCGCACACGATGACATCGAGGCTGTATGCAAGGCGATAGAGCGCCTTGGCTACGACCTCTCCGAAGAGGACTCTGCAAAGGTATTCGATGCTTTCCTGCAGATCGCGGCAAAGAAGGAGCAGGTCAGCATAAAAGAGCTTGATGCAATAATTGCCTCTGCCGCGATGCAGGTCCCCCCCACCTACACGCTTGACACATATGTAGTTACATCGGGTAACACTATTTCGGCAACAGCGCATATAAAGCTTTTAAAGCAGGGCGAAGCTACCGAGGGAATTTCGGTAGGCGACGGTCCTATTGATGCGGCATTCCTCGCTATCGAAAAAATAACAGGCTGCCACTACGAGCTTGACGACTTTCAGCTTCAGGCTGTAACCGAGGGGCGCGAGGCTATGGGACAAACGGTAGTAAAGCTCCGCGCAGGCGGCAAGGTTTACTCAGGCCGCGGTATTTCAACCGATATCGTCGGCGCAGGTATTCACGCTTACCTCAGCGCACTCAACAAAATCGTTTACGAGGAGGGTGAGATATGAAGCTGTCATTTTCCACTCGCGGATGGCCGAATCTCTCCTGGGATGAAATAATCGAAACCGCCGTGGATATGGGTATGGGCGGCATCGAAGTTTATAATCTGCCAAAGTTCGATGCCTTGCTTGACAGGGGCGGCCCGTTTCATAAATACCAGACAGGCGCTACTGTGCGGGGGCTGCGTGAAAAGAAGCTCAAACTTCCCTGCTTTGACACCTCCTACGACCTCACAGACGGCGAAAGTGCGCTTGCACCCCTCATCTCGCTTTTCGAAGTAGCACAGAACGCTCAGGTACCCTATATCGTTGCCTGTGCGCTTAAAGATGACGAGGAAACGGTTTTTGAAAGCATTGGAACTCTTTTGCCGTATGCTAAGGAAAGCGGCGTTACTCTGCTTATTAAAACAAGCGGTATCTACGCAGACACGGCAAGGCTGCGCGAGATGCTTGACCGCTTTGCCTGCGACGAGCTTGCAGTGCTCTGGGACGTTCATCACCCCTACCGTGACAAGGGCGAATCAAGTGATACGACTATAAAAAATCTCGGCAACTACGTACGGCACGTGCATCTGCGTGACTCGGACGATGACGGTGTATACCAGCTTATCGGCGAGGGCACTATGCCGATAGATGATGTTATGCGCGCCCTCTCCTGCGTGAACTATGACGGCTTTATCTCTCTTGAGTGGAAGCCCGAATGGCTCGAGGATCTGCAGGACCCCGAGGTAATATTCCCCTACTTTGTAAACTATATGAGCCGTTTTCATTCTACGAGAGGTATGAAAAAATCCCTCTATTTCAATCACGACGGCTCCGGACAGTATATATGGAAAAAGGACGAGCTTATCGACCTTACCTTCTCCGAGGTGCTTGACAGAGTCGCAGAGGAGTTTCCGGACCAGTATGCGTTCAAGTACACAACACTTGACTACACCCGTACCTACAGCGAGTTCCGTGAGGACGTTGACCGCTTTGCAAGGGCACTTGTAAGCCTTGGTGTTAAAGCAGGCTCAAAGGTTGCGGTATGGGCTACAAACGTGCCGGCATGGTATATCGCATTCTGGGCTACCGTGAAAATCGGTGCAGTGCTTGTAACCGTCAACACAGCGTATAAAATCCACGAAGCGGAGTATCTTTTCCGACAGTCGGACACCCATACACTTATAATGATAGAATCCTGCCTCGACTCGGATTACAAAGGTATCATAAACGAGCTTTGCCCCGAAATTGCAGGGAGCAAGGCAGGTGAGCCTCTCCACTGCAAGCGACTTCCCTTCCTGCGTAACGTAATCACAGTCGGCTTCAAGCAGGCAGGCTGCCTTACCTTTGACGAGGCGATGGCACGCTACGACCTTGTAAGTGCCGAAAAAGTAGCGAGAATGGCGGCAGAGGTGCGTCCTGATGATGTTTGCAATATGCAGTACACCTCGGGTACAACAGGCTTCCCGAAGGGCGTTATGCTCACCCACTATAACGTAGTAAACAACGGCAAGTGTATCGGCGACCGTATGGGTCTTTCCACAGCCGACCGTATGATGATTCAGGTACCTATGTTCCACTGCTTTGGAATGGTGCTTTCGATGACCTCATCAATCACACACGGTGCAACCGTATGCCCTCTCCCCTACTTTTCTGCAAAATCCTCTCTCGCCTGCATCAATCAGGAGAAGATTACCTGCTTTAACGGTGTTCCCACCATGTTTATTGCAATGTTCAACCATCCTGACTACAAGAAAACCGATTTTTCACACATGCGTACGGGAATTATGGCTGGTGCGGGCTGCCCCGCAGACCTTATGCGTCGTGCCGCAGACCCAAATGAAATGAATATGACGGGTATAGTCAGTGTGTACGGTCAGACAGAGTCGGCACCGGGTTCAACCATGTCCTCCTGGACAGACCCGCTTGACGTAAGATCCGAAACTGTCGGATATGCATTCCCGCACGTGCGTTGCAAGATAATAGACCCTGAAACCGGACTTGAGGTGGGGGACGGCGTAAACGGCGAATTCTGCTCACGTGGCTACAACACGATGAAGGGCTACTATAAGATGCCAAACGCCACTAAGGAAACGGTTGACGAGGAGGGCTGGCTCCATTCTGGCGACCTTGCCTGCCGTGACGAGGACGGCAACTACCGTATCACGGGCAGACTCAAGGATATGATTATCCGCGGCGGCGAAAACATTTACCCCAAGGAAATCGAGGAGTTTATATACACCCATCCCGCAGTAAAGGATGTTCAGGTAATCGGCGTGCCCGACAAAAAGTACGGAGAGGAAATCTACGCCGCAATTATTCTCAAAGAGTCAGGCTCGGTAACCGTGACGAAAATGACAGTCGAGATCAAAGGGAGTATGGCACGCCACAAGGTGCCCCGCTATATTGAGTTTG
>JAZSKM010000053.1:0-17221 GCA_045534835.1 Eubacteriales bacterium
CCTTGTTGTCGCCGTTTTCAATACCGTGAAGGTTGAAATACGAGTGGTTTGTCATATTGATATATGTAGGCTTATCGGTATTTGCGATATATTCAAGTACAAGTGCATTGTCCTTGATAGCGTACGACGCGGTTACTTCAAGATTTCCGGGGTACCCCTCGTCACCGTCGGCAGAGGTGAGCTTGCAAACAATTTTAGGCGCACCGCAGCCCTCACAAACAGTTTCCTCAACGTCCCAGATGAGTCTGTCAAAACCCATTTTGCCACCGTGAAGATGCGCGGTACCTCTCTCGTTATTGTCTATAGGATAGTCAACGCCGTCAATAGTCAGTTTGCCGCCGCTGATACGGTTTGCATATCTGCCTATCGTGCCGCCGTGGTGACCGCCGTTTGCGATATATTCCTCAAGCGTGTCATAGCCGCAAACTAGGTCATCGCCCTTGTGTACAAGCTTCTGAAGAGTTGCGCCGTAGCTGAGTATAGTCGCGCTGAGATCGCCGTCGGTTATAGTGTAAGCATACACTTCTCTTCCATCGGGCATTTTACCAAAAAGAGTTTTCATATGTTTGTCCTCCAGTATATTATTTCAAGTTTATTTATACCTTATTGCTTCCGATTTTAAGCATAGTGGCTATAGCGTTTGCACTGCGGCGAAGATTATCCTTTGCACTGCCTTTTATATCCTCAAACGAGCAAAAATCTGTAACCGTGGAAAGCACTGCCGTACCGTCAAGCTCTGTTCCCTGCCTAACGCTGCCGCCGAGAACAATTACGGGTACATCCTTTGCTTTTGCCGCTTTGATTACGCCGCTTATCGCCTTGCCCGTAGCGCTCTGCTCGTCAACTCTGCCTTCGCCCGTTATCACGGCATCACAGCCGTCAAGCGCGTTTTCAAAGCCGATTGCAGAAAGCACCTCGTCAATTCCGCTGCGTATCTCTGCACCTAAAAAAGCTACCGCTCCTGCGCCAAAGCCACCGGCAGCACCGCCGCCAGCGATACCCGACACGTCAATGCCGAGGTCGCGGAAGATAATCTCCTGCATATGAAGCGCATTTGCTTCAAGCAGCTCAACAGCCTCGGGCGATGCACCCTTTTGCGGTGCAAACATACGCGCCGCACCGTTTTCACCCGTAAGCGTTCCCGTTATGTCACAAAGGCAGATGATTTCAAGACTTCTTACGGCATCGGGTACGCCGCTTGTGTCAATATGGCAGACCTCGTCAAGCATACCGCCAAGCGGAAGCATTGCCTCGCCGTTTTCATCGAAAAAGGTGACTCCGAGAGCCGCTGCAGCGCCGCAACCGAGGTCATTTGTCGCACTACCGCCAAGGCAGAGAAGCACTCGCCTAACTCCAAGGTTTGCCGCAAGTCCTATCATCTGTCCCACACCGTAGGTGGTTGTGAGAAGCGGGTTCTTTCGCCCCTCGGCAAAGCCGAGTCCTGCAGCCGCTGCGACCTCGATAACCGCCGTTTCGCCCGCATCTACTATGCCGACCTTGACCTGCGTATCCTCAAAAAAGCAGTTTTTCACAGTGGTAACGACATATCCGCCGCCAAGTGCATCAACAAAGCAGTCGGTGCTTCCCTCTCCGCCGTCGGCTATCGGCATCTTGATAACCTTGGAGGTAGGGAGCTTTGCCGAAATCGCATCGGCAATTATCTCTGTAGCCTCGCTTGCGCTTATTGTACCTTTATATGAATCTGTTGCTACTATGATTTTCATACAGACTCCTGCCTGACCATAACCGAAACACCGTCGGGTATTGCGGTAACACTTGCGTTTTTATTGCCGAGTATTTCCTCGGAAATATTCATTGCTTCCCCGAGAGTTTTTGCAGGTATAAGGTGGAAGCCGCGCACCATTTCCGCAGGTGCTGTCGAAACATACACAACGCTTGCGCGCATAAGGATACGTGAGAGTATCTGCGTCATCCACTGGTCGCCTACCGTTTCGTTTCTTCCACGTGTCATAACATCGTCGTATATCTCTTTTGCAGTCTTATCAACGTTCATACAGTTGTAGAACTCCTCGCCGCCAGTACCGTCATTAGCCGCGGCAAGCATTATAATAACGCCGCCTGGCTTTACCGCCGCCTCTGCCGCTGTCATTCCCTTTACCGACTGGTAAATGTTCTGGTCAAGCGGATATCCGCCATTAGTGGAGATAACGATGTCGCTCTCCTTCGCCACAGCACCGCAGTACTTTGAAAGAAATTCACAGCCCGCCTCGTGTGCGCGCTCGACATCGCCTGCAACGGCGTAAACAACCTTTTTATCCTCGTTGATAACTACGTTTACAATATACGCAAGCTTTGCCGCGCGTGCTGCCCATATCATATCCTTATGAATCGGGTTACCCTCAAGTATGCCTGTACGCGCATACGGGCTGTCAATAAACTCTGCACAGTGGTTTGCAAGCACGGTTTCCTTTGAGCAAATGCCTGGAAGCACACTCTTGCGGCCGCCCGAATATCCTGCGAAAAAGTGCGGCTCAATAAAGCCCTCTGCCACAAGCAGGTCTGCCTCAACTGCGATCTTGTTTATTATACACTCACCGCCCGACGGGAGTCTGCCGATGTTTGCATACTTCTCGGTTTCTTCGCAGTCGTGTACGTATATTTTCTCATTTTTAACGATGTCCTCGCCGAATTTCGAAACAAGCTCGTCACGGGTGGTTCCGCGGTGACAGCCTGTTGCAATAAGAATGGTTATATCAGCATCCTTGTTTCCTCTGCGTATCTCCTGGAGCATAAACGGAATAATCACCTTTGAAGGAACGGGGCGAGTATGATCGCTGGCAATTATTACAACGTTTTTCTTACCCTTTGCAAGTTCTGAGAGCCTTGCTGTTCCATAGGGTTTTTCCATCGCCGCTTTTACAAGGTTTTCCTCTGTATCTTCGGGTTTGTATGAGTGCAGACTTGAGGTGAGAATGCCGTTTAGTCTGTTATCATCAATATCAAAGTTTATCTTCTCTTTTCCAAACGGGAATTTTATGTTTGCCATATATACCTCCGCCGCTATCGTCATCATAATAAGTATAGTTTATTTTTTCCAAAATGTAAAGAAAAAAACATAATTTATATCGGTTGACAAAGAATTTTCACGGTGATACAATATTTCCCGTGTGGAGGTGTTCACTATGAAACTCAAATTTGCATCATTTCGCGTGATGCTGCTTTATTCCTTATTCTTTTTTGTAAACATTGTTTACTCCGAGCTTGTTGTGCGCTTCAACTCACTCGGCTTTGATAGCGGAATGCCTGTTTTTATGATAATGTTCGCACTCTCCGCCGCTTTTTTACTCGGCGGTATATGCGTTCTCTGCGGCAAGGCTAAAAAGCTCATTTCGTTTATTTTCTCGATACTGCTGCTTATCATATACGCGGTTCAGCTCGTCTACTACTGCTTCTGTGACTCGTTTATGTCTGTTGTGCAGGTGGCAATGGGCGGCGATGCACTGACACATTTCGGAGAAGCAGCAAAACTTGAGATAATAGAGAGTCTCGGTGGAATTTTCCTTTTACTTATTCCTACGGTTATACTGCTTGTGCTTACCTCGCGCATCCGATCGCGCGGCAAGAAAAGCGGTATAGTTATTCCCGCCGTTTGCGCTTTTGCACTTTTCATTACCGTACACTTTAGCACGGTACTCTGCCTTCCTATCAGCGGCACGCAGATATATTCGCCCTACGATGTATATCACGACACCTTTGTACTCGGTATGAGTACAAGACATTTTGGAATCCTCACTTCACTGCGCCTCGAAATCCGCGGTCTTATCTTCGGAAGCGGTCAAAGCGAGATAATTGTTGACATTCCCGAATTGACTGACAATCAGGAGGATCCGCCTTTACCGACAGAATATGATTATAACATAACCGATATTGACTTTGACAAGCTTATCGAAGAAGAGGAAGACGATGCTCTAAAGGCACTGCACGCATACTTTTCCTCGCAGAGCGGTACAAAGCAGAATGAATATACAGGCAGATACAAGGACTATAACCTTATTCTGATATGTGCCGAATCCTTTTCTCCGTATATAATCGACAAAGAGCGTACCCCCACGCTGTACAAGCTTGCAAGCGAGGGCTTTCAGTTTACCGACTACTACAACTCTGTTTGTGACAACACCTCAAACGGTGAATACGCTATTTTGACAGGACTTCTCCCCGACACTTCTCTGCTCGGCAAGGGCTGGACAACCTTTTACAGTTATAACAGTTTTACCGCTTCGCAGGAAAACTATATGCCTTTCTGCCTTGGGAATCAGTATCTCGCCAAGGGCGCGACAACATACGCGATACACAACTACTTTTATAACTACTACGGCAGACACAATACCCACCCAAATCTCGGATATACCTGGAAGGCTATGTACCGAGGGCTTGAGGTAAACGAAGACTGGCCCACATCCGATGTCAGTATGATGGAGCAGACACTGCCGCTGCTGCTCACAACCGACAAAAACGGCAGTGTACAGCCTTTCCACGCATATTTTCTCACTTTCAGCGGTCATATGCCATACACCTTCGGCTACAACACGATGGCGGATAAGAACCGCGCATTTACTGACGGTTTGCCCTACTCAAGCAAGGTGAAATGCTATCTTGCCGCCCAGCAGGAGCTTGAATACGCGCTTGAGTATATGATGGAGCAGCTCGAAAGTGCAGGTGTGCTTGACAACACGCTTATAGTTATTACAAACGACCATTATCCGTATCCGCTCGGTCTTGACTATCTCTCCGAGCTTGCAGGGACTAAGATGGACGAGCAGTTTGACAAGTACCGCTCAGGGCTTATTATGTGGAGCGCAGATATGAAAGAGCCTGTCGAGGTAAACGTCCCCTGCTGTTCTCTCGATATTCTGCCCACACTTTCAAATTTGCTCGGCTTTACATACGATTCAAGACTTCTTATGGGTACCGACATTTTCAGTGACGGCGACCATATAGCGGTGCTTGCGGACCGTAGCTTTGTCACCGACAAGGTGCTTTACAACTGCGTAAACGGCGAGGTCACTCTGCGCGAGGGCGCGGGCGAGCTGCCCGAGGGGTATCTTGACACCTACATAGCACTTGTAAAGAACAAGTTTACCGTTTCAACAGAGATTCTGTATAACGACTACTACGCAAAGGTATATGAATGAAGAAAGCAACCGCATTTTGCGGTTGCTTTCTTCATTAAAGGAATGGCTTAAGCTGTTCTATATTTGCTTTCTCGGTTGCAAGCAACTGCTCTGTAAGCTTGCGCGCATCATCGTGGGTAGGATAATCGTGAAGATGCTTTATGGTTTTGCTCACGCCCATACTGTTGCCCTGTATGGTCATTTCTGCAATTTTAGAGGTAGAACGGTCCATAATAAGCTTTCCTGTCGCCATAGCATATGATGATATTTTTGCAATCGGATTTGCACCGCCCATATTCTCGTCACGCTCTGCGAGCATTCTTCCTGCCTGCTCCTTATAACGTACATACTCAGATTTCTGGTCGCGCAAAACCTTTTTAAGCTGGGGGCTTTCTGCATAGTCAAGCACCGCGTTTATCCCTTCAACGCCCATATCAGCGGTTTTGTACACATATTGTAAAAGTTCAGTTTCCGGTAACATATGTCTCTCCTTTTTGTTGTTGTATTATATGTTTTGTCAAAAATAAAAATATATGCAAAAAAGTAGTGATTTTTCGTTTTTATTGTGCTATAATACACACAGTATTATATATGCACCATTAGCTCAGTCCGGATAGAGTACCGGATTCCGATTCCGTTGGTCGTGGGTTCGAATCCCTCATGGTGCGCCAAAAGAAAAACCGCAGTCGTCAGGCTGCGGTTTTTGTTTTGCACTTTCGAGGAGAGGAGAACCCACGCTCCATCGCGTCAGCGAGGGATCACGGCTCGCTTGCGAGACGTTGTGGGTATCGAATCCCTCATGTGTGCGCAAATGCGGCTCAAACTGCCTGCGTATATCTTCTTTTGTTCCGCCGCATTCCGTCCTCGGCTCGGCGGCTGAACACCGCCGGTTTTAATAAAACACGCCGAGTACTCAAACGAAATTAAATATGTTACGGCTCCAAAAGAAAAACTGCAGCCTGACGGCTGCAGTTTTTTGTCTGTTTAATTTAACTTTGTATTCTACGAGACCTTTTATTTTTGAATTATATTCTTGCCACGCCGCCGTCCTTTGCAGCCTTTACAACTGCCTCGGCAACAACCTTTGCAACATCCTTGTTAAGCGCGGAGGGGATGATGTTATCCTCTCTGAGCTCGCTCTCGGGAATGAGAGATGCAATTGCATACGAAGTAGCAACCTTCATCTCCTCTGTAATCTGTGCTGCGCGGCAGTCGAGCGCACCGCGGAAGATGCCGGGGAATGCGAGCACGTTGTTAATCTGGTTCGGGAAGTCGCTGCGGCCTGTGCCGACAACTCTTGCACCTGCTGCGAGTGCCTCATCGGGCATAATCTCAGGAGTGGGGTTAGCCATCGGGAACACGATAGCATCCTTAGCCATAGAAGCAACCATTTCCTTGGAAACGATGCCGGGAGCGCTTACGCCGATAAATACGTCAGCACCTTTCATAACGTCTGCAAGATTGCCCTTATCCATTGCGCGGTTGGTAACCTTTGCAATATCCTCCTGCGCAGGATTGTTCTCAGGCTTGCCCTCGTAAATAGCGCCGAAGCGGTCTACCATAGTGAGGTTCTTAAGACCGAGGTTAAGGAGGTGACGGCCGATAGAAATACCTGCGCTGCCTGCGCCGTTGATAACAACCTTGACTTCGTCAATCTTCTTGCCTACAACCTTAAGTGCGTTGATAAGAGCAGCAGCACAAACTATTGCAGTACCGTGCTGGTCATCGTGGAAAACGGGAATGTCACAAATCTCCTTAAGGCGCTTTTCAATCTCAAAGCAACGGGGAGCGGAAATGTCCTCAAGGTTGATACCGCCGAAAGAACCGGAAATAAGATAAATAGTACGTACTATTTCATCAACATCCTTTGAACGAACGCAAACTGGGAATGCATCAACATCTGCGAATTCCTTAAAGAGTGCGCACTTACCCTCCATAACGGGCATACCTGCCTCAGGTCCTATATCGCCAAGACCGAGAACTGCTGTACCGTCGGTAATAACGGCAACAAGGTTGTGACGGCGGGTGAGTTCAAAGGACTTCCAATAATCCTTCTGAATTTCAAGACAAGGCTGTGCAACACCGGGGGTGTATGCAACAGACAGATCGTGACGGTCATTTACCTTTGCGCGGGAGATTACTTCAATCTTTCCCTGCCAATCATAGTGAGCTTTAAGAGATTCCTGCTTGATATCCATAGCAATACCTTTCGTGATATGTATTTCGCCATAAATGGTGATTATTCATCAAGATTCATTATATCAAATATAAAGTTCGAGTGCAACACAAATATTAAATTTACTTTATGCTTTTTTTCACACGCCTTTTCATACGCATAATGTCAAAGAGCATATCAAATGTGTCGGAAAATATATTCACCTTTGAGGCTTCCTCGCGGTGATTTGTTATTTTAACGGGTATTTCAGCAACCGAAAGCCCGAGTCTGCTTGCTATCATCAATGCCTCAAAGTCAAAGGCAAATCCGTCGGTTTCGGCGCGTGAAAACACCTCTTCCGCCGCTTTAGCAGAAAATGCCTTGAAGCCGCACTGAGAATCGCTGAGTTTAAAGCCGCCAGCTACACAAAGCAGCTTGATATAACACTTTGAAGCAAGCTTTCTCATTGCGGTATAGCCTGCATATCCGTCAGTAGTGAGATTGCGCGAGCCTATCATAACATCGCAGCCTTTTGCTCGAAACTCGTTATAAAGAGTGCGTATTATCTCGGTTCCGTAGGCAAGGTCGCAGTCGGTAAAAAGACGTATGTCGCCCCTTGCACTGAGCATACCGTTTCGTACAGCGGCGCCCTTACCGCGGTTTTTATCATATCCGACAACGCGGATATTGGGATAGCCGCAGTTCTCAACAATGCTTCTTGACATATCGGTAGAGCCGTCGTCAGAAAAGACCACCTCATAGTCGTCAAAGTTCTGTGACATATATTTACTTAAGGTATCAAGGGTATTCGGGAGAATTTTCTCCTCGTTATACATAGGGATAATCAGACTAAACATTGCTTTCCTTTATATATGTTCTTATTTCAAAATCCAAAATAGTATCAAGTCTTTCAAGCGTGGAAAGCTTGTCCGCCGCCTGCTTTGGCGTGCGGTAAAAATAGGGTGTCATCATAAAAAGCTGCCATATATCCTCGCCCAAAACCTCAGTTTCATAGCTGACCGAAACGCTCCTTTCAAGCCGCATATTGCAAGGATAGTCGCGGCGCTCCTCGTTTTCGGTTACGTTTTCATAAAGTGCCTGCTTTAATCCTAACAGATGATTTCGCCCAGCCGCCGCTACAACAAGCCTTCCGCCGTCTTTAAGCACGCGCGAATACTCGCTTTCTACGCAAGGTGCAAAAACATTTATAATGCAATCTGTGCTTTTCTCTGCAAGCGGAAGCGAATATACGCTTGCCGTAGCATAAAACAGCTTGTCCGAAAGCTCTTTTGCTTTTGCACTCTTTGCCGCAAGATCAAGGGCGTATTTTGAAAGGTCTACTCCCAGTGCCGCTGTGAAATTCTTAGCACAAAACTCGGTATAATATCCCTCTCCGCAACCGGCATCAACAAGCAGCTCGCCGCCGCCTGCCGCTTCTGCAACCTCTTCGGCAAAGCGTCTGTAATAGCCTTTTCTTAGGAAAGACTGTCTTGCCGCCGCCATCGCCTTGTCATCGCCACTTGTAGGAAGATGGGTATTCAGGTTTACATACCCACTTTTTGCTCTGTCAAAATTGTGACGGCGCGCACCGCCGCAGGCAATCGAGCTGCCGCAAAAGGCAAGAGCGCTTTTACATATAGGGCATACAAGCACGCCTTTTTTTTCAATGTTATGCACGCTCTCACCTCCGAAAATTATTAATGCTCTTTAATAAACTCATCCATAAGAGTAGCCGCAAGCATTACCATACGCGTACAAGGACGCACCCTGTAAAATTCCTCTGTTCTTTCACTTGGTGCAGGGTCGGACGGAGGATTTTTGAGGATATCCCGACAGATAATGCTGCCCACCTCCGAGCGGAACTTTTCCGCAAGAGCCTGAACGTCGGAATAAAGCTGTTTTTTATCATCGTTTGTACTTTCGCCGTCATAGCCGTAAAGTATACCGAGCACCATAAACATTCCGCTAACGGCGCCGCACACCTCACGCATACGCCCAATACCCCCGCCAAAAGGCGAAGCAAGGCGCGCCATATCCTTCTCGCTGTATCCCGTGAGGTCGGTGAAGGCTATCGCCACCGCCTGCGCACAGTTATATCCTGATACAAACAGCTCTGCCGCCTTCATACTATGCTCCATTTTTACCTCCGCGTCTGTGGTTTAATACAAGCCTTACAATAAGCAGTATAAATATTGCTCCGCATATCAGCCCGACAATGTCAAGCAATACATCCCTTGCACCGGGGCCTCTGCCAGGTACAAAGTACTGATGTATTTCGTCGCTTGCCGCATACAGTGCGCCAAGCAAAACGGTCCTAAACAAATGCACTTTAAATATTGCAGCATATCCCAGCGAAGCAAGGCATATAAGAACACCAAGCACACCGTATATGCAAAAGTGAGCCGTCTTTCTTATAATGAGATCGACAATAGAAAATACTTCTTCTTTCTCTACTTCGCTGAGCTCTTCAAAATTGGGTACGAACAACTGTGCAACGAACTCAGAGATCCCTCCACTGCGCTCTGCCGACTCTATGGCAACCTCGCCTGACATAGAAAAGATAAGCGCCGCCCACAGGATGCACAAGACAATAAAGAATATGCGAAGTCCTGTTGAACCGTACAGTTTTACTTTTTGCATCTGCGATTATACTCATCCTCATAAAGTTTTTCTACCTTGCCGGTCATAATTTTACCGGTAAGACGGCAGATGTACTTAGAATATGCAACTTTAGCCATTTCAAGCCGTTTTTCAGGATTGTCAATCAGCTTAAGCAGCGCTTCTGCAAGGTTTGATGCGCTCTTCTGCGGAACGATGTAGCCGTTCTTGCCGTTTTCGATTATAAACGCATTTCCGCCGTAATCGGTAGCTACCGCAGGCTTTGCAAGGCTCATTGCCTCGATAAGCGCCATGCTTGTAGCCTCGGTGCCGAACGAGCAGTTCACGATAACGTCCATAATGCTGATATACGGTGCAACATCGCTGATAAATCCTGGAAAAAGTACCACATCAGTAAGTCCGTATTCTGCGGTCTTTTCTTTCAGCATCTGCTCGGTCGCACCTGTACCGATGATAAGTACCTTTATGTTATTCGCGCCGCGCTCCTTAAGGATTCTCGCCGCTTCGATAAGATAGATGTGTCCCTTGACCTCTTCAAGCCTTGCAGACATTCCCATTACAAAGTCATCTTTTGCAATTCCGAGTTTTTCGCGAAGCGCAAGGGACTCCTCTGCAGTAACGTTTCTCAGCGGCTCTGCGCCGTTGATAATAACCTCAATCTTCTTAGGATTTGCACCCATTGCGGTGAGGTTCTCCTTAGTTGACTCGGATACCGAAACCATAGTAGTAGACAGTGTGTTATTCACAAGTCCGCAGATGTTTTTCATCGGGAAGCGCGTCAGCACAGGGCGGGGGGCAAACGTAGAATGGCGCGTGTGAATACGCACGCGTACACCGCAAAGAAGTGCTGCAATACGCGCGGAGAATGCCGCGTGAGTATGCACAATGTCGGGTTTTTCCGACTTAAAAATACGGACAAACTCGCTAATAGCTCCTATGTCAAAGGATTTGTCAGCGCCGCCCTTGGTGGAAAAATGCTCAAATCCGAGCGCATCAAGGCGGGGTATGAGCGAGCTGCCCTCAGGCAGCACTACCTTCACATCAAACTTGCTTCGGTCGATATTATAAAGCGTAGTGAGAAGAACAGTGCCTGCACCGCCGATATTAGTATCGCTGATAACGTGAATTACTTTAATCATTTCTACCTCGTCTTATAAAAACTTTCATCTCGGTGGGCATGAGAAGAATCAATATGAGTGCGTAAACAAAAACTCCTGCCGCACCGCAAATACACACCGTAAGTATATCGGATGTGTTTACATTTGCCAAAATAAAGAGCACAGCCGCACACATAAGTGCTGTTGATATTGCTGATTTTACAATATCTACTGCATCCCTGCCGCAAAGCAGTCTGCCGTCCCTTGATAGCAAAATAAAGTTAAGAACGGCACATACCGCAATAGTCGCGGATGATGCAACCGCAATACCGTCAAAGCCGACAGTTTCTACAAGCAGTATAACAAGAACTATGTTAACGGCTATCGAAATAACGGATACCGCCATTGGCGCCTTGACTCTCTGCATTGCAAAGAAAAGCTTGGTAAGCACCTCGTTTGCGGACATAAAAGGTATGCCGAGCGCAAACAGCTTGAGTACAGCCGCCGTCATTTCAGCATCGTGCGCCGTAAACTCGCCGCGCATATAAATCACGCGCACAAGCGGCTCGGACAAAAGATATATACCTGCAGACAAGGGGATCATTATATAAAGCAGAATTTTAAGCGAAGAGCCTGCAAATTTCCTTGCTCCGCTGCTGTCTCCGCCTGCCTCTGCTTGCGACAGCTTAGGAAACAAGAGATTTGTCGCAACGAAAGAAAATATGCCAACAATTATAATGTAAAGACGGTTTGCGTAGTTCACCATAGTTATCGCGCTGCCCCCCTCGAAACCGGAAGCAAAGCGCGTATTTATGACATTACATACAGGCTGTAGCCATGAGCATACGAGAATGGGAATTGCCATTTTCAGTGCGCGGCGGATATAGCTGTCTTTAAAGTCAAGTGCAGGTCTGTAGTAAAAGCCGAGCTTGTGCGCGGCAGGTGCCTGAATTGCCGCCTGCAAGAACCAGCCTATAACAAGTGCTACCGAAAGGCCCCATACTCCGAAAATATCGCACAGGACAAAAAAGTACAGCACCATAACGAGATTTGACACAAGGCTCATTATAGCGGGAAGCGTGTATTTTTCAAACGATTGAAGAATACCGACATAGCAGAAGGCTATACCCGTAAACACTATCATAGGGAACATAACTCTGCTAAGCGACACCGCAAGTGCCTTTGCACCCGCATCTATGTCAGGAGCAAGAAATGATATAAGAGGCTTGGAAAATATAATTCCGCATACCGCAATAGAAGCTGTTATTGCAAGAATAAGGTTAAAATATTTATTAGCGAAAGAAAACGCCTTTTCTCTTCCCTCTTTCACCATAAGCTCGTTGAAAATCGGGATAAACGCGGCGGTAACAACGCCGCCGAGTGCAAAGTCAAACAGAGTTATGGGGAGTCGGCTTGCCGCCTCATATGCAACAGCCTCGGCAGCAGTACCGAAATTCTGTGCGAGCAGTATGTCGCGAAGCATTCCGAAAACCTTAGACAAAAGCGTTACAAAAACCATAAGAATAGCAGTGCCCGCTATGCGTTTTCCGCCACTTTGCATACATTCCCCTCCTCTTTTCAGTTTATTTATATAGTATAGCACGTTTTTCTAAGAAAGGCAATACAAGCCTTACGCATTTTGAATGCGTTTTAAAAAACTTAAACAATTTTACAAAATGGTCTTGACTTGTCAGTTTTTGTGTGCTATACTCTTCAAGTACGGAAATCTGGGTGTGGCGCAGTTGGTAGCGCGCTACCTTGGGGTGGTAGAGGCCGCAAGTTCAAGTCTTGTCACTCAGACCAAGTAAAAAACGTAGTAATTGCAAGGGTTTACGAGCTTTACTGCGTTTTTTATTTTTTCTTTGCAAAACGGCGTTTGGTCTTTATTTGGTCTTTATTCTTGAAAAAATCTATATTTTGGTCTTTATTTTCAAAAAAATCGGAGAGGGTGTTTGCCCTCTCCTTTTTTTGCTATTTGTGGTTTTGTGTGGCTAAAAAGAATTATTCCGCTTTCGGCTCTGCCGTAGGTGTCGGGACCGTAACGAGGTCGGCGAACGTTTGCGCCGCCGCTTCGTCTGCATCTCGCAGAGCGTGAACATATCTGTTTGTGGTTGACAGTTGGGTATGTCCGAGACGAGCCGCAACCGTCTTGATGTTTGTGCCGTTGGCAAGCAATAGTGTTGCCGAGGTATGCCGCAGGGCGTGAAATTTTCGGTGCGGTATGCCGTGGCGGGCAAGGAACTTTGCAAACTGCCGTGTCGGTGTCTGTGGGTTCATCTGCTTGCCGTTCCATTGCGTAAACAAATAGCCTTCCCCTTGCCATTGGTCGCCGATGCGCAGCTGCTCTTTCATCTGTGCCAAGCGGTGAGCCTTGAGCATATCGAGCAAGTACGGCGGCAATGCAACCACTCTGATACTGCCTTTTGTCTTTGGTGCTTTGTTTTTTATCTCCTCTCCCTTGAGCTTGTAACTGCTCTGCTTTATGGAGAGGGTTTTGTTTTTATAGTCTATGCAATCCCATTTCAACGCGGTCAATTCTCCCCGGCGTGCGCCGGTGGTGATAGCCAAATGTATAAGCACTTGAAATTCAAGCGGTTCGTCAGCAAGGCAAGCGAGCATCTGTGTCGCTTCCTCTTTGGTGAAAATCTCGACTTCCTTTTCTACAACCTCAGGCAAGTCAAGTCTTGCGGTCTCTGTTGGGTTGCGGTCTATAAGTTCGAGCTTATAAGCCTTTGCCATAATAGATTTTAGCACCGTGAAATATCGCTTGACGGTAGCAGGTGCGAGCTTTGTGCCTTTCTTGTCTATCCTTGCGCCCTCTCCTGCAATGGCATCAATAAAGCGTTGGGCGTGGATGGGGCGAAACTCTTGCAGTTTCATGTGTCCGAGCATCGGCTTTATTGCCTGCTCTATGACATACTCATAAAACTTCTTTGTGTTCGGCGCGAGGGTATTGTGCGACATCTGCAAATATTGGTCGCAGAAGTCGGCAAGGCGCATATTTGTAACGGCTACATAGTCGCCGCTTTGCACCTTTGCTTCAAATGCCGCCGCAACCTTTGCAAGTTCTTTTTCGGTCTGCCGTGCCGTCATATTCGGAGAGGGAGTCCACGTCATACTCTTTACAAGCTGCTTGCCGCTTGTATCATAGCCGCACGATACTCTGATGCGGTATGTGTTATTCCGTTTCGTTATTGTCGGCATAGTTTACCTCTCAAAACGGTAAATCTTCATCTTCGCCCGCCGATTCAAACAGTGCTTTTGAGGTCATAGGATAAGGGAAATCTTTATATGTCCTTATCTTCTTTTCCACCCAAGCATCAAAGAGGTCTTCGTCTATGGTATCAGATGCGTACAAACTTGCAATCTTTTCAAGTTCGGATAAAAAATTATGCAATGCGGTATCGCCGAAAGAAAAACTCGCGTACCATTCCGCCGTAAACTCCTGTGTGCCGCTTTCCAATTTGCATTTAGTGGTTTTGACAATATCGCAAATGGCAGAAATTATATCCGCGTAGGTTTTATTCTGCTTCTGTGTATCGCCCTCTATTTCGCATAATGCATCAACAGTAGTGCCAAGTGCTTTAGCTATTGCACAGGCACTTGACAATGACGGCTCACGGTTTCCTTTTTCGTAATTGGATAGTGCGGTAGCGGTCATATTTACCTTTTCGGCAAGGTCGCGCAAAGAAAGACCGATTTTCTTGCGAAGCAATAACATATTTGTGCCGAAGGTGTCTAAAATTTCATTTTCGTTCATTTGGGAAGCCTCCTGTAAAAGTGGTTGATTATATTATATATTTTGTTGTTGTTGTTGTCAAGTGCGAATGTTTGTGTCTGATTGATTTTATTTTTACACTTTTACATTTTTGTGTAAACGAAAATAAATATTTTTATTCATTTGTTGACACGACTTTGTTTTTGTGATACAATAAAAACAACAACAAAATTCGACACGGAGGATATAAAATATGCAGATAGCAAATGCAGACATCAGAGCAAAGGCGACAGAAAGCGGCGTGCATCTTTGGGAAATTGCGTACAAGTTCGGTATTACAGACCACTATTTTTCGCGCAAACTTCGCAAGGAGTTTTCGGAGGAAGAAAAGGCAAAGGCTTTTGAAGCAATCGAGCAAATCAAGCAGGAGCGTGCAGAATGACCGACACACCTACCACAAGAACAGTACCAAGAATGCGAACTGTTGACCAAGTGCAAAAGCATTTTATTGACAACGGCGAAACGCCGCCCGGCAAGGCATATTTGCGCCGCCTTGCGAAAGACGGAAAAGTCCCTGCTATTACCGCAGGCAGAAAACTGCTGATAAACCTTGACGGTTTGTTCGACTATCTAAATACGCATTGCGAAGCTGCACCCTCTCCACGCTTTGGGCGTATTGATTAGGGGGCGTTGAAATGGCAGAGGAAAAACAATCTTTTGTGCTATACAAAAGTTGGAACGGCGCAGTTGAACTAATGAGCGATGAGAGCGCAGGGCGACTATTCAAAGCGATAATGTGTTATGCCGCCAAGGGAACCATTCCGCAAATCGGTGCTGATATTGTGCCGCTTTTTGGAATGATGCGTAGCCAATTCGATATTGACAACAATAAGTACGCCGCTAAATGTGCCAAGTTGAGTAACAACGGCAAGAAAGGCGCAGAAGCAAAAAAGCAAAAGCAAGCAATTGCTAACAATTGCAAGCAAAACGAAGCAAACACAAGCCTATATGATATGTCATGTAATGATATGAGATGTAATGATATGTCATGTAATGATTATGATAATAGTGTGTGTTCGCCCACACGCACGCACGAGGAAAATGATTTTATAGTTCCGTCTGCTGAAGAAGTGCAAGCATATTGCGTTGAACGAAACAACGGCATCAATGCCGAGCATTTTGTGAATTACTACACGGAACGAAAGTGGCAAGGTGTCAACGATTGGAAAGCACGCATTCGCTCATGGGAGACCAACGGAATAGACGATAAAAAGCAAAACACTTCTGCAACGTCGGCAACAACTAAAAGCGGACCGGCAACGGCTCCGCAAAGTTTTGATATTGACAAAGTATGGGAAAAAGCTTTAGAGAGAACATACGGCAAATAATGCACATTGACGGAGAGGGCGCAATCCCTCTCCAAGAAAAGTGAGTAAATACAAATCAAAGCGCACGGTTGTAAATGGGCGTGCGTTCGATAGCCGCAAAGAAGCAAGACGGTATCAAGAACTTTTGCTGTTGGAGAGGGGCGGACATATAAGTAATCTACGGTTGCAAGTGCCTTTTGAACTTATCCCGGCACAATATGCCCTCTCCGATGAAGTTTACACAAAAGGCATACACAAGGGTGAGCGCAAGCGAGGTGCGTGCATCGAAAAGGCGGTTACATACAGAGCCGATTTTGTTTACTCCGATAACGCCGGCAATACGGTAGTTGAAGATGTAAAGGGCATCAAGACCAAGGACTATATAATCAAGCGCAAGCTGATGTTATCTGTGTACGGTGTGCGCATCAAAGAAGTGCAATGAAGCGTGGGCGAAGCGAGGGGAAATTCACCTTGAAGCACGAGCGAAGCCCGAGAAAATAACGGTTAAAGCGGCGAGAAAGCGGCAAAAGTTTGTAAAAGTTCGTAACAAAAAGCACGCTGAGAACAGGAGAATTACAGGCAAGCGAACAAAGAGATCCACCAACCAAGAAAGCGAGGTTTATGCAGAGCGAAAACATAAGCGGGGAGTTTGTGCCGAATGAGGTAACGGAGCTTGCGATGTGCGCGAAGTCTGACAATTCGTGCATGCTCCCGCTGTGGGAAGCAGTTGAGCGGTTCGTGCACAAAAAAGCGATGCCATACATGGGGGAGAACAGGCGGTTGTACGATCCCGAGGATCTTCTGCAGCAGGGATATATCGCCCTCTCCCAAGCTGTGCGCACTTATGAGCCAAAGGGAATGCAGTTCATCGGATGGCTTGCCTTTTATCTTCCTGGCGCGTTCATGGCTGCTGCGGGGCATAAAACTGACGCTATACGGTACACCCGCGAGACAGTGGCTGAGGATAAAAGCGGCGATGAAGTGGACCTGTTCGAGCTTGTAGAGGACGAGTGTGCGGCAAAATCCCTCTCCGACATCGAGGATAATGCCGCCGCTGCATTCTTGATAGAGCGCATAAACGCATTGCCGGATAAGATGCAGAGCGAATGCATTTTATCAGCGGCAGCAGGAGA